>NZ_MKWH01000041.1:0-112954 GCF_001899705.1 Sphingobacterium sp. 40-24
GAAAAAACAAGTTTTGATGCATTCATTAAAATATGAACGCTAATTGAAGACAAATATGATGGTATTACCACCAAAAGTGGGGAAGAACCAACATCATCGGAATATGCATTGAAGCGATCAATGATTTTCAACCAGGAATTAATGAGCAAACAGAAATAGCAGAAGCTTTATTAATTGATTATTTTAAGACGAGTTTGTATAATACTCATTTTACAAACGGATTGTCATCAAAGTTAAAGACCTTAAAAAATGTATACAAATTAGATTTTGACGCAATTATTGTAGAAATCAACAATGAAAATATTGGTAATTTAAAGGTCTTCTCGAATCATGTTGCACCTGATTATTATCATCAAGCAATACTTGATATTAGGAAACATGAGGGTAGAATATCACTTCTAAATCTAAAGTGAGTTTTATCGGGATAACATCAATATTTACAATATATCTCCATTCAGGATAAGTATTAGGATTTGTAATGAAATAAATTTATCAAAATAGAATTAGCTCAATGCCTCCAACAAATTCTTCAAATCTTGCTCAAAATCATGTGAAAAAAGTATGCTGACCGCACTTAAGGAGACACTATTAAATAGTAGTCTCCTTTTTTATGCTCAAAAATGTTGTCATTCAGAGTGTTAAAAACGACCTGCGCAGTTCGATTTTTTGATGCAAAAATTTTCGTATTTTATTCATATTAGGCTAAAAAGTGAGTATATAGCGTCATTAAGGCGTTTTTTCTACAGTTCGAAATCTCCTTAAGGATTTATTTTTGAGCTTAAGAGTATTCCCAGAGGATACTCACAATCCCATTTTTGGCAAATGGGGCGAGAGAAGTAGGGCTTTGCCCAACTTCTGCTTGCTCCTTTGTATCGTCCTATTATGGGGTTACATTTCGCAAAAACGCTGACTTTCATATGCTGTTTTACAGCGCTCAAAGTATTCAATTAGAATTAACACATGTTGCTAGTCTTTAATTAACCTGCCAACAATATTTTGATCGGTTTCTTCTTGAACAACGATATTACATAGGATTATATCTTTATTATCAAAGACCTGAAAATCGAAAAGTCTGGTAAGAACTTTAAATATTATGCCTTTTTTCTCGAACCGAGCATTTACTCCATGGCCATCTATAAACCTATCTACAGTTAAGCCTAAATAATCACCTGGAATTGGTAAATCAGCAATACTATCTGCGTGATATCCTTCTTCAGTTAGGTCTTCCTCGTACGGTCTTCCATTCCCATTTGGATTGTATTCTTGAAATCTGATCCGGATAGATTTCTGATCTTTGAAATCCAACCCATCCACTGCTTTAATTGCCATAATTTTTTCTTAACAAGTTACAAAACATAAATTATCAAATCAAGTTCATTTAAACCAGAAATTTTTTCCCCACCTATTTAATGATTGGTAATCTGGTTCTGTTAAACGCTGGTTTATTAAGATTATTCGATATCCTAAATTAGCATGATTAATTTTAAAATATATTGTCTCAAAAACTTGTATCAATAAACACTGTTTCATAAATTTATATGACATGAGTTTAATGTAACTAAATATGAAAATTGGGTATGCAAGAGTTTCGACCAGAGATCAAAATTTGAATTTGCAAATTGAAGCTTTGGAAAAGGCAGGTTGCGATAAAATATATAAAGAGAAAATTTCGGGATCGACCAAGAGTCGACCAGAACTTGACAAGATGCTTGAGCATCTACGGAATGATGATGAGTTGTATGTATGGCGATTGGATAGATTAGGCCGAAGCCTAAAGAATATTATTGATTTAGTTTTAGGTTTAAATGACAAAGGGATAATTGTCAAAGGTTTGACCGATGGTGTAGATACCAGCACAAGTAATGGTCGATTGTTTTTAAATATAATGGCTTCGTTTGCAGAATATGAAAGGGAGTTGACAAGAGATCGGACAAATGCAGGCTTACAATCTGCTAGAGCGAGGGGCAGAACCGGAGGAAGACCGAAAGGCTTTACAAAGGAAACAATAAGGAAGTTATTAATTATGCGCCCTCTTTATAAAGATCTGAGTAAAACTCCGGAGGAAATTTACGAACCACTCGGATTGTCTCGAGCAACCTTTTACCGCTATGCTAAAATTCTCGACAAGCATACTAATGATGAAATTAAAAATATGGAAGTTAATAAATATCAAAAAACGGTTTAAAATGAAAGCTATTGACTATTGTAAAAAATACGGTATATCGCAAACTCGGCTCGAATCTTAATTATCTAATATCAATAAATAGCGAATATTGCCTCTCAGAAGAACAGCAAGCGATCTATCCTAATCTTTTTAATAGTAAGAGGAAGGCTCTAAAAAAAATGCTGGTAAACCTAATCCTTGGAACAAAGATGAATTAAAGAACCGACCTTGGATATTAAAAAAGTAACATAAATTTCAATAAACAATGTGAAAAATTAGTTAATTATCTTCTTAACAGCAATGAGTCCATTTAAATACGAATTACAAGAGCTAAGCGAAATTAATACACCTTTTTATACAAGAATTGGCCTACTTAGCGTTCGATTTTCAGAAATTGAAAGTCTAATTACTCATATTATTGAGAAACTTATAAATTCCGATGATGAATTGATTAATCATTTTCTAATCAAAGAAAATTCACTTCACGTCAATTTGGAGCTAATAAAAAAGCTTTCATCTTTTCGACATTATGAAGAGGAAAGAATTTCGGAAATTGTTTCAAAACTAAAACCGTTACAAAGATTAAGAAACAGTTTTATACATGGTGTTTGGCTTGATGTGACAATTGAAAACAATGAAACTTGTATTTATTGCTCAGATCATAGATGGCAATTAACTAAAAGCAGTTCAAATAGAATACAATACTCAAGATATGATAGTAAGCGTTATACGACTCGGGATTTGGATAAAGAACTTATAACAGCTAGTGAAATATTGCTTGAACTAAAAAGACTTTGGCAGGATATTGATGAGGTCAATTATTTTTAAATATTATCATCACGATTCCAAAAAAAATGTTAATCCCGAGTTTACCAAAAAGTTTAGCAAATATTTAATTTTTAAAAAAATCACTAATCTCAAAAAACGATTTTATGAGTAAAAAAATTACAATCATTTTCATGAAATACTTGCAATTTACTATTATTACCGTCCTTCTTTTATTATTTAAAACATCTGTTTACGGACAAAATACCCGTGTTGTTGAGAGCTTTTATAAAATCCCTTTAAATTCAAGTAAATATGATGTAACATCGTTCATGGAATCTGATTTAGTAGATTTCTCAGTAAAAAAAACTTATAAATCTGATGTCTTTTTAGATGGTATTAGAGAAGCTATTAAATATGAAGGTGTAAATTTTGATCAAATTACTTTAATTTTTTATAAAGGAACGCTTTATGATAAAAAGTTAGACATTTTTTATATTGATCCAAAATATAAACATATCGCTGAAAAAGAATACCGAAACATTGATAAACATATAAGATCTTTTTTTAACATACTTAAAAGTGTTGAATCTCAAAGCATTAATTTCGGTGAGCAAGATGGAAATGGTATAACATATTTTGTTAAAAAAGACGGCAATAAATTTACTCGGCAATCTGGTCTTATGTTTAAAAGGTTATTTGATAGTCAAGGTACTTATGGTTACAAGATTGAGTATAATGTGACAGATGTATCGAAAACAGAATATGATATTAACAAATTATCTAAACCGGGGCTAGACTGATTGAGTTTTAACCAACTTTTGCCCTGAATGCTCTCAAAAAACGATAGAAAAAAGTATGAAAGATTATTACCGATTGAGTAAGTCAAAAAAGGAGGAAATAGCTCAAAATTTAATAGACATTATTGATAAAGGAATCCCACCTACATATGACACTAGAATATTTATTGGAAACTGGATCTTAACTGATCGTTCTGAAAAATTCAAAGCTTATTATGATGTATGGGAAATTGTACTGAAAAATTTTCTTCCTAAAACAAAACCAATATTGATTAGAAGTATCTCACGGAAATCTAAAGCAGAATATATTGCTAGTTTCACAAATTCTGTTTACTCTGCTGTTAAGTTCGGACAGGATAAAGGATATTGGATTATTTGTGATACAAAAGAATGTTTACCGTCATCAAAATCAAACAAAGGTAAATATAGATATACTTTTTATCCTTTAAGCCAAGTATTAAAAAAAGCAAAAGAAAATGGAGGTTGGGGATTCTCTGATAGATTATTAAGGGATTATGCCGGAGAGGATGAATACATAATGAAGATAGACTTCTCTGTAATGCAGCTAGTGAAATTTATAGAACACAATTATTAACAATAAATCTCAGAAACGATAAAGTATGAAGCCAAATCTATATAAACTAGAAGATGCCCATGGTATGAGTATTTTACATGTTAAAATTTTGAAGTTCCATCAAACCAACCTTTTTAATTAACTATATTTACGGTTTATTGTTCTAAATACCAATTTGGGAATTAACAAATATTTTATATAAATTTAACTTATAGCACTTGCAGCTAAAACGTATATCAAACCAGTGAGTTATTCGGTGAGCAGGTGAATGAAAGGTTTGTAAATTACTGATAAATAGATTGATGCAGGTAGGGTTCGATTCCCCTACGGAATATCCATTGGAATTACGAGTATTAAGGTTTAAAATATACTAAGTTTTACATTAAATAAGGAAGCAAATAATAAAGAAATCTTCAGCTTAATGCCTCCAACAAATTCTTCAAATCTTGCTCAAAATCATGTGAAAAAAGTATGCTGACCGGCACTTAAGGAGACACTAGTCAATAGTAGTCTCCTTTTTTTATGCAAAAAAATATTGTGAATCAGATCATTGGAGGTCAATTGAGCACAGTTTGATATTTTGATGGGAAATACGAGAACAAGCAATGTAGACGTTCATTAACTTTTCTATTTTTGAGAACTTAAACTCGTCTGAAAAAATTTCATAAATATAGCACAGCTATAGGACGGTTTACGCAGCCGCTGCCTAGGAAAATAGGTCAAGAACAAACGTAAAATAACGGTATATATAGATGCTGGATTACCACTTCCAGTATAGTTCCAGTATTGTTGAAGTATAGTTGATGTAGTCAGGACAGGATACCTTGGCGGTACTAGATTCCTCGCTGATCATTCCTTGAACTTTACTCTGATTAGTCTTATGAGCAATAATGCCCCAGCCCGACCTTTTTGATTGTATGCTTGCTCCATGGTATGCTGACTCATTGTTTAGCACGAACCTATTTTAGAGCTCATAGATTTAAATAGTTTCATTCACCTATACCATAAGCCTAGCTGTATTGCGAATAATAGACTAAAAACCACGAATATTGAACGAACTGCAACAGATAATAAATAACCGTAAAATTAATTAATGGTGTTTTTATTTTTACTTCCATAAAATAAAGACTTGCTTCAAAAGCATGTTATGGTTTAATAAAAAGATAGAAACAATGAAAAAATTAATGATGAGTTTGATGGCTGTTGCACTGCTATCTACAGCCGCTTCTGCAAAGACAACGGAAAAGGCACCGAAAGAAAATGTCAATGCTAAGACAACGACTTACCGTCTTCCTAACACGAATACACTCGTGAAAGTCACCGAAGAGGTCAAAGAAAGCGAAGGAAAATTGACACACTGTATTTTTGTGTTGAGTTTTTATGATTATGACACGGCGCAACTGGTCGGTACACATACTTCAGACACCTATACAAATGGTGGTTGTGGATCTTTCTTTAAAGCATGTAGGGCATTTTGGGGTGTTTAATGCAGTCGATCCCTGTTGGTTTCAACCGGCAGATAGGTTTCGGCGTTTTCGCGCTGTTACAAACGATTAATTTAAGCGGGGTGAAAACCCCGCTTTTTTTTCGCCCTAAATGGTTAGACTGTTAAGTCTTTTTGCTGTGCAGAAAATTCAGTTTTTAACCCGCTTTTTCGCTTATAATACGCTAGGAAGGGTATGCTTTGATGATTTGTGATCAACTACTGGTAGTCTTATCGCGTAAGTTATTACCTTGTTTTTCGTTTAACGAGGTTGAAGCGTTGATTTGAATTGTAAAAATATGCTATAACGGGATGGTACGTGTTGGACTGATGTAAAAAAACATTATCTTAGATTATTATATTTAATTTATCAGATAAAAAAGTGTAGCTAACCTTTTTTAATGATAACCGAATTTGGAACTGAAGAACTTCAATATGCACACTAGAAATTTTTTACTTCTTCTTAGCGCACTAATATGGCTAAGTTGCACAAAAGATCCCATCGAGCCAAACGTAGAGCCCCCAGAGGTGGCACCTTCAGATACCACCAAGAATGAGCCCACTGTTCCGCCTGATAAGTACGAAATTCGGAAAGTACAATTTCAGATGAGCGAGCTTTTCTCTGATGATAATATTGATGAAAAAGTTTTCCTGGGCGGACTTTGGAGTCTCAAAGACACCCTTGAAGGCCCACGGCTAGAAAGCCTGGAAGCAAAAGCGAAAAAAGTAAAATTCCATTTCTTGTCTTACAATGACTTCTCCGTAGATATGGGATTCTTTGAGCCCAGCTATAAAAATGGTCTTGCTTATGCCAATAAGTTTGAAAAGTCGAAACAGGCAAGTAGTATGAACTTTACTTCGAGCAGTTTTGGAGATTACGCCGAAATACAGGGATTTCTCGGTAATTCGAAGGATGTAAAAAAGGCATTATCCCTTGTAAAACATGCCGACTCAACGACGATCAGTAAGCAAAACAGCACGCTTCGTATAGGCAAAGTCAATAAGCTTACAATTTATATTGACCACACAGAGTATTTTGATGCTTATCCGGAATCGGAGGTAGCTGTATTGACCCAAGCAGGTTACTCTCCCTATGTGCTTGCTTCGGTGACTTATGGTACCCATATGATTCTGATGGGTGAAACTGATTCAACACGGGCAGGCCTCAATACGGCAATAGACAAAATACTGGAAAATAAAACACTGGATGATGTAGATACCAAAGTCCTCGATTGCAGCAATCTGCTGATCTACTATCGGGGCGGCGGCAAGAACAGTTTTATTCAGTATCCGAAAGGAGCCAAGGCTATTGGAATAGCACTCCGCGATATGCTCCTTTATGTGAGTCAGACGGAAAATATCTTTAATTATCCACTTACCTATGACTTTATGAGCCTGAAGGACTATAGCACGCTACGGTATTACAATATATTTGACATTCGGGTCAAAAAACAAAAGTAAACGAACGAAAAAAGGCATCGGCAAGATAAAAAAACGGCATCCAGATCTAGGTGCCGTTTTTACTTTTGCCAACAAGCTTCTGACTTGCGAATTGATTTCGCAAAGCTCTTCAATATGCAGGGTATTTCACCTATTCCTTTTCGCTAATATCCTTTAGCCGTTGCAAAGCATTTGGCCAAGCCTCATTAAAGTAATCGATGTATTCGTCGTTTGTATCAACATCTACTTTCAATAATGTTTGTCCTTCGATGTCCGAAAAAGAATAATTTTCTAATGCTCCAGCCCAATCTTCGACAGCTGGTCCGGATAAAATTTCTTGGCCATTGTCTAGGATACCAAGATGCCGAATAGACACATATGAATTTGGAATGTATTCGGCGATTTCTGCTACCATTCCGCCTTTTTCACCATTTTCATCGACGCCGGTAAAATGAATTTTTTGCCCCTTGTCCCAGATGCCTTCGAAATCTGAACTTGGATTGAATGCACTGGTCCATTGTTTATAGGTTTCTTTGTCAAGCATTGTTTTAAAAACCCGCGGCACAGGCGCATGGATCTTAATTTGATAAGTTAATTTCTTCATCTTTCTATTGTTTTGGAAAATTGGGATCGGCTTTTATTTCAGCGATCTGTTTGGTATGACGTGCAGAATGCGCAGCAATAAACATCAGGGCTTGATAACCATCAATTGGACCAGTTGGGGAATCGCTGACATGATTTCTGAGATCTTCCGCATCAGCTTTTTTGATGTAATCAAGCACGGGTTGGCGGGCGGCATTGAAATCAGTCAAAGCGGTGTTCACATTTTTATAAATTCCCTCTGGTTGGAGTTCCTTGGGTGCCTGATATTTGTGACTTCTGTCTGTGAGTGCATTTTTTAGATTGTCGTCGGTCATCTTGATCTCTTTTCTCCTTTCAGGTTGTGGATCTTGATCCAGGCCCTTTTTTGCCATGTCAAATATCATTCGTTCTGAACGAATAATATGCTCAAGGCATTGACTGATCGACCATTTGTCGGGCGCTGGCTTAAATTGGAGCTGCGCTTCGCTTAAACCCGCAACCTGCTTTTCAAGCTCCGCAGTTGTTTGGTTAAAATATTGCAATAGCGAGTCGGTTCCAACATAATCGTGTTTTAAAGCCTGTTTTTTTTCTATCAGCGTAATGTTTTGGTCCTTTTGCTCGAGCAATGACCCTGATTTGGCAGATGATGGAGCCAAGGTAGCAGTTGCTATGCTGGCAAGTGCTATCATGTTCATAATTAGATTCATAGTTTAATACTTTTTAAGATCGTAAAATAAATGTCACTATTTCTTTACAATTATAAGGGATTTTTGTTTGGTATATCTTCTCATAGGACAAGAAAAGCTGCGTTTGCGCCTTCCCAGATTAGACGACGATTCCTATTTGACGCAGTCGATTGCAACCTGATAAAATACGTATTCTGTAATAAGTGTTTTTTGTACATTTATTAAAATAAAACCTTATCTTTAACAGAATAACTAACCGACTATTTGAGTTAATCTATGTTAAATCACAATTATACGCGCTATTTTAAACGTTTACCAGTAAAACGTTATGCTTTGGTATGTATGCTATCTTTGTTGGGGACAATTGCCACAGCACAGCAGACATCGGTATCGAGTCCGGACGGAACTTTGACCGTTAAATTGGATCTGAAAAACGGTCATCTATTTTATCAGGTTGAACTGGAAGGAAAGACAATGTTGGAAGCTTCACCGCTTGGGCTTCAAAGCAAGACGATAAATTTAAGCGATAATTTGCGTCCAATAGCAGAAAAAAGAGGTGAAATTTTGACCAATTATAACGAGCCAAAAATCAAACGCAGTCAGGTACAGTATAAAGCGAATGAATTGCGTTATGTGTTGGAGAATACTTCAAAGCAGCAGATCG
Organism: Sphingobacterium sp. 40-24; assembly: GCF_001899705.1. Lineage (NCBI taxonomy): Bacteria > Pseudomonadati > Bacteroidota > Sphingobacteriia > Sphingobacteriales > Sphingobacteriaceae > Sphingobacterium > Sphingobacterium sp. 40-24. The sequence goes on from NZ_MKWH01000041.1 coordinate 9,159, forward strand.
AGGTTACTTTCCGTGTTAGCAACAACAATATAGCGTTCCGATATTATGTGCCTCAGGTGGGCGAGCCGGCCAACTTTGCATTGATAAAGGAGAATAGCGGCTTTAAATTTCCACTCGTTACAACAACATTTTTAACAGCCCAAGCTTCCCCGATGATAGGCTGGATGAAAACAAAACCAAGTTACGAAGAGGAGTATCAGGCAGATCAGGCGCTAGGCGTACCTTCGAAGTATGGTGTTGGCTATACTTTTCCTGCGCTCTTTCATGTTGGAGATCGTGGATGGGTACTTGTTTCGGAAACGGGAGTTTCAAGTGCATATTGCGCATCCAAGTTAAGCGAAGGCACGAAGGATGGCCTTTATAGCATTTCTTTTCCGGAGGAAGGGGAGAACAATGGCATTGGACGAGCTGCTCCCACAATTTCATTACCCGGTTATACACCTTGGCGCACACTGACTGTCGGAAGCAGCCTAAAACCCATTGTGGAAACGACCATTCCGTTTGATGTTGTTGAACCGCAGTATCCAGCATCGAAGAAATACGAATTCGGACGGGCGACATGGAGCTGGCTGGAATGGCAGGACGGCAGTATTAATTTTGAAGACCAAAAGAAGTTCATTGACCTTTCGGCTTCAATGGGGTATGAATTTGTATTGATCGACAATTGGTGGGATACAAAGATCGGCCACGAGAAAATTGAACAATTGGTGGCTTATGGGAAGGAGCGGGGCGTAGGTATTTGTCTGTGGTACAATTCGAACGGATTCTGGAACGACGCACCTCAGACGCCAAAAAATAAAATGAATACTTCGATTGCACGTAAAGCCGAGATGCAATGGATGCAGCATGTGGGCATTAAAGGAATCAAAGTCGACTTTTTTGGAGGCGATAAACAAGAAACACTGAAGCTTTACGAAGATATTCTTTCGGATGCAAATGATTATGGATTAACCGTTATATTTCATGGATGTACTTTACCGCGTGGTTGGGAGCGCATGTATCCGAATTTCGTGGGCAGTGAAGCCGTGTTAGCCTCTGAAAATTTGATTTTCACACAACATGCAAATGATACGGAGGCTTTTAATGCGACTTTACATCCCTTTATTCGGAATGCCGTGGCGGCAATGGATTTTGGTCCGGTTTTGCTGAACAAACGTCATAACCGCGAGAATAGCGGCGGTACTATCCGCAAAACGACAGAAACATTTCAATTGGCAACGGCGATTTTATTTCAGACTCCGGTACAAAATTTTGGATTGACACCCAATAATTTACAGGAAATGCCAACCCATGTGATTAATTTTATGAAGCAGGTACCAACTACCTGGGATGAGACTGTTTTTATTGATGGTTATCCAGGTAAATATGTCATACTTGCCCGGAGAAAGAATGATACATGGTATATAGCGGGGATAAATGCCGAGGGCAAAGAAAAAACTGTATCGGTGAATTTGCCCATGTTGAGTACAGATGCGGTACAGCTAATCGACGATAACATTGCCCGGGAGTCAAAACAGAAGCAGATTCGACTTTCTAAAACAAAGTCCATCAAATTGACGTTGCAACCTGAAGGCGCCGTTGTTTTAATCGGAAAATAAATTAAGCGTTCTTCTGACGAACTGAATCACTTTTGATGAACTGAATTATCTAGGCTAAGTGAATCGCGCCTGACTAATGGAAGCTATCTCCCAGATCCATTAGTCAGGACGAAGAGTTCTTATTTCTAGGATCTTGTGACTTGTAAATCCTGCCCCGGCCTTAATTTTCAGTTCTATTTTGGTTTTACCTGCACTCTCCATGGGAAGCTGTATATGTATTGTTTTCATGGTGGATCTCTCATCCTTGTCTTCCAATATACTGATGGTTTTACCATCGATCATTACCTCAGTTACCCTGGATGAGTTGTCTGCCAGCAATTTGATCGCGACCAGTTGGGTCTCTGGCGTTATTTTCATCACATAACTGAACCAGCCTTTTGTATCGCGCCAGCGTGTATCACCGAATGCCCCAGCATTGCTATTTTGCTCGCGAAAAAAGTGATCTGATTCTGGTTGTTGCTCCCCAGCGACTACTTTATCGACCGTTTTGGCCGCTAGCGCTAAGCTTTCCACTTCATCGCGGCGCATTTTGTCCTGTAATGCCAGTAATTCTTTCTGCGTTGCTTGAGGCCAATAGATCATATAACGGGAATCATGAATACCGAAAAAGGGTTCTAGTTCCATTTGAATATCTTTTTTTCCCAAATAGAGATTTGAGAGTGTAAAGTGTAAGGGCTTTGACGCTATTGGTTTTACAAGTTCCGGAATATTGTTCGGTTCTGCTTGAAGAATCGGGAGATCACGTAAAGGGATTTGTTTTCCAGAAGCAATGTGCCCCATTCGGCTGTCGTCGGCTCGAAGTCCCAAAAGATCTTCCTGTCCAGTTCGGGCTCCCAAAACAAGAGGTCCATATAAAATACTATAATAATTGCTTTTATCAGGCAACTGCTCAGTATGTATCCCCATGGGTAATTGAAGGCTGACGATATCGCCCTTTCGCCATGTACGTTTGATCTGGATATGCTCATTTGTGGAACTGAAATTGCGGTAAGGCTTTCCATTGATCAACACATGGGGAGCTGTGATGAGCCAGCTGGGTTTACGAATAAACAAGCTGAATGACGTCGGTTTTTTAGGGTTCATTCGTATGCTTGTTTTGGCTTCTGTCGGGAAGTTCGTTTCTTGAATAACTTCCATATTTTTCTCCTTCCAGTCCAGGCGTGAAGGAATAAATAGATTGACAAATAGGTCATTGTTGCGGTATGCGTAGATCATTTCACCATATTTGGCGTGATTTTCCATCCCTGATCCGACGCAGCACCACATACTTGTCTGCGCTTGAGAATAAACACGATAATGCCCCGGACGAATTTGCGTGAAATAGACTAATCCACCATGTTCGGGGTGTTGTGTCGATAAGATATGGTTGTAAAGAGCACGTTCATAAAAATCGAGGTATTTCCCTTGCGGATCGGTCTGATAGAGCATTTTTGTGAGCCGTAACATATTGTAGGTATTGCAAGTTTCTGGTCCCTCAATGCTATAGAGCATTTTTGAAAAATCTTCCGTTGGGTTAAAATGTTCACTTACACTATTTCCTCCAATAGCAATCGAGCGCTGCTCAACGACATTGTCCCAAAAGTAGCGAACAGCCTCCGCCCATTTTTCGTTGTGAGAAAGGTCAGCGATGCGTTTAAAACCGAGAACTTTTGGAATTTGTGTATTTGCATGCAATCCTGTTAAATGATCTTCATGCGCTAATAAAGGCTCAAGTATGGATTGATGACTGAATTTACGAGCCAACTCGAGATAAGTCTGATCTTGGGTAATTGCAGCAACATCAGCAAAAGTTTCGTTCAGTCCGCCATGTTCACTTCGTAACATTTCCTGTATTTGAGCATCTGAAAGTTGAGCGACCAACTTAAGCGCCCAATCAGTCATTTGAATCAGCATGTCTTTTGCAGATTCATTGCCTGTCAACAAGTAGGCGTCTCGCAGGCCAGCATAGGTTTTGTGTATATTATATAGCGGCACCCATTTTCCATTCAGGTTAAAGCTACCGGCGTTGATTCTACCTTGCTGAATCTCTGTCCAAATAATTTTACCCCCAGGTACTCCGCCTATGTAGCCGTTTCCATTTGCTTCCTGACAACGTTTCAAGTTGCTGAGCATATAATCTAGGCGTTCCTTAATACGAAGGTCTCCTGTAGCGGCATGCATATGTGCGAGAGCAGATAGATAATGCCCTCCGATATGGCCATCTAATCCTGTATTTTCCCAATTGGTATAGGAGTCTTTTTTTAGCGGTAAATTGGCTTCGCGTAAAAAGGGAGCCAGCAATCTGTCCGGGTCCATTTCCAATAAATAATTGATGTCAAGATCTTCAGCATGTTTAAAAATCCCAGGTAACAACCTTACTTCTCTTAAATCGAAATAATTCAATTGAGAAGTTGTTTGGGCAGATAGCGCCAGACTAAATAAGCTTAAGAGAGCACTGTGCAAAAATTTGTTTTTGAAGATCATATGGACTGAAATTATCATTTGTTATTAACAAGATCTGATGAGCTTGTCTGGTTAGCCGTTATGTATAAAAAGACCGGTAAATCAAAGATATTAAATGTGTTATTTATTTTAAGTGTTTTTTTTACATTTATATTTATGTGCGAAAATAATGCGTGTATTTTTTTGTATATTATTGATAGTGAGTTTGTTTTTTTATTAAAAAGAGCTGATCCGTTTATTTTTAACTATACTTGTATATGAAGAAAGTTAATAGTATTGTTATTTTTTGTGCTTCCAGTTTAGGGAATTCGGCCGTGTATGAAGAGCAAGCCTCCTATGTGGGAAAGGTTTTGGCTGAATACGGTATTCGTTTGGTTTATGGTGGTGGAAGGGTTGGCCTAATGGGAGCTGTTGCGAATGGAGCTCTTGCACAGGGAGGTGAGGTAATAGGTGTCATTCCTGATTTTTTAAATTCGAAAGAAAGAGAGCATAGGGGGGTAACAAAACTGATTACTGTAGATACCATGCACGATCGTAAACGGATTATGAGTGATTATGCCGAAGGAGTTATTGCGCTGCCGGGTGGTTTTGGTACCTTGGAAGAACTTTTTGAAATGATTACATGGGCTCAATTGGGTTTACATAAAAAGCCAGTTGGTTTGTTAAACATCAATGGATTTTACAATCATCTCATTCAATTTATTGATCACATGGTCGAAGAGGGCCTTCTTAAGCAGGAAAATCGAGCGATGTTATTGGTGGCTGATACGATTGAGGAGCTGATCGAGAAGATGCAACAGTATGAAGCGCCACTGGTTCCCAAATGGATTGAGAAGGATGAGATTTAGCGATATAATAATATCGTTCAGAATTGACTAAGTCGAAATTAGTTCGAAGGATTATACCTCATATAATCCGAAACAGCTGTCGGAAGCATTCCGACTAGAAGCTTCATTGTTAAATATACCACATCGTATTCAAGTGGTGAACAGTAAGAATTTTAGTGATCAAGTGGTACTCAACCTCACCGAAAGTGCTATCTCTGCGGATAGCTATTTCGGTGGCGGCTATATCATCGCGTAGTGTTCTCTCATTTTTTTTATTATTTAAGAAATGAACAACATTTTTAAAGAAATGAACAACAATGAATTGAACTAGAGGCGATACCTTTGTTATGGCTAGATGTTAGAGTCGGTTGATCAGCATAAAAACAGCGCTGATCTTCGATTCGGGGGAATCCCTTATATTTTAACCGGCTTTGGGATTCCCCTAATTTATGCGTGGACAGGAGATATTCTTCTCCCTACACAAAAGGCCCGATCGTATGATCGGGCCTCTTTTATTTCGTGATTAATATAATTTACAATTGATTTGCTCGGGCAGTGATTTCGGCAATATCCAGCACTTCTATCTCTGATTCTTTTTCTTTTATCTTTACGCCATCTTTTAGCATGGTCATACAGAAAGGACATGCTGCTGCTACAACTTGAGGCTGTGCATCGATGACTTCTTCGATACGTTCGATGTTAATGTCTTTTACTCCAGGCTCTGGTTCTTTAAACATTTGTCCGCCCCCTGCACCGCAGCAAAGTCCATTGCTCTTACAACGTTTCAGTTCGATCAACTGGGCATCCAAGCTTTCCAATACTTTTCTCGGCGCCTCATATACCTCATTGGCACGACCAAGATAACAGGGATCATGATAGGTTATCTTCTTTCCTTTAAATACATTATTATCCGCTGGTTTTAATTTTCCTTCATCAATCAGGTTTTGGATCAATTGTGTATGATGAATGACCTCATAGTTGCCACCAAGAGATGGATACTCATTTTTTAAAGTATTGAAACAGTGCGGGCAAGCAGTTACTATTTTTTTGATTTCATAGCCATTGAGTACTTCGATGTTCATCATGGCCTGCATTTGAAAGAGAAATTCGTTTCCACTTCTTTTGGCAGGATCCCCCGTACAGCTTTCTTCTGTACCTAGGATGGCATATTTTAAACCGACATGTTGTAATATTCTGCAGATATCGCGCGTAATTTTCTGTGCACGTTCGTCAAAACTCCCAGCACAGCCTACCCAAAATAGTATATCTGGAGTTTCTCCTTTAGCCAACAGTTCTGCAACTGTGGGGACTTTTAATTCATTTTCCATCATAAAACTATTGTTGTTGAGTCCAATTGGCACGGTCTAATTGCGCATATTTCCATGGCGCACCATTGTTCTCAATATTTCCAAACATATTGTTAATACTTGCAGGAGCTTGTGATTCTTCCATAACGGCAAAGCGACGTAGTTCAATAATAATATCCAGTGGATTAATATTGACTGGACATTGTTCTACACATGCATTACAGCTTGTACAGGCCCATAACTCTTCTCGACTGATATAAGTATCGATCAGCGATTTTCCGTCATCCTGAAAGCTCCCATTTGTTTTGATATTTGTACCGACTTCCGTCAGTCGGTCCCTTGTATCCATCATGATTTTTCGTGGGGACAGCAGCTTTCCCGTTATATTTGCGGGGCAAGAAGATGTACAACGTCCACATTCCGTACAGGTATAGGCATCCAGTAAGCTCTTCCAGGTTAAATCCTGAACATCTTTGGCTCCAAAACGTGCATTTGCATCTGCTGGTGGTGGAGTGAAACTTGGGTCAAGCATGGCTTTTACCTCGTTGGTTACGGCAGGCATGTTGGATAGTTTGCCTTTCGCATTCAGATTAGAAAAATAGGTGTTCGGAAAAGCTAAAATAATATGAAGATGCTTAGAGTAGGGGAGGTAGTTCAAGAACGCAAGTACACCTAGGATATGAAACCACCAACAAGACCGCTCTATTAAAAATAAAGCTTCCGTCGAAGTTGGAAGGTATGGAAGAAGATAGTGGCTTACCGGAAAGGAACCTACCGATTTAAAATGTGCAAAGCCATAGAGTTGCAATTTAAGATCAGAAGCGTTCATCAGCAGGAAAGCCGACATTAAAAGAATCTCTGTGATTAAAATAATATTTGCATCCGTCTTGGGCCAATGTTTTAATTCCGCGCTATTTAAGCGAGCTACTTTAGCGATATTTCTCCGAATTAAAAAGATGACACAGGAGAGCAGTACAGCGAGGGCGAGCCATTCAAATGCACCAATCAGAAAATTATAAAAACTCCCTAGAAATGAAAAGATACGATGTGTACCAAAAAGCCCGTCTATGACAATCTCCAACATCTCAATATTGATGATGACAAATCCGAGGTACACAAATAAATGCAATACAGCGGGGAAAATGCGCTTAAACATTTTCTTTTGTCCAAAGGCGACGAGGAGCATCATCTTCCAACGCTCTGGTGATCTGTCCGAACGATCTGCCGGTCTACCCAGCTTGATATTACGATAAATCTGTTGTGCATTTTTGCTAAAAAGGAATAATGCTACAGCGAAACAAACCGCAAATATTAGTTGACCTATCATATGCTTGGATCTTGGTTATAAACAAATATACTATATTATTTTGTTATGCTAACATAGTAAAAATAAATCAGAAATAATGCCCTAAGGCGATAATTTATTGGAAATTTTTACGGGGGAAATATAGGCTGTAATGAAAACGTCCAAGAAGGAATTCTTTCTTCTTGGACGTTTTATCTAATTATAATGGAATATTCTATAGCTGAACATCGGAGAATGTCTGTTCTAATATTTTACGAATGGTTTTCTGAATCCGTTCTTTTCCTGCTTCGGTATTGATATCGATACCGCAAAATGTACTGCCCGTAGATTTTGCCTGAAGGCTTAGATAGTAGATTGAACTGACTAAGATCGCCAATGTTGCTCTCAGGTCGTTTTCGGAGTTTTCGAATTTTGAATCGACATGTTTAAATAGTTCCTCGCCAAACATTTCCCTTCTGTCGGCGATATTTTTAAGCGCTTTTGTCTTTTCGCCCAGGCCCCAGTGAATGACTTTTTGCTTCGTTTTATCCTTCAAAAAGGTGTCGAATTGAGATTTAAGCAATTCTTCTATCAAGGAAACGCTGATGGTGCTTGGGTTTGTGACCATTTGCTCTAAGACTCCCTTGTCTCCGATCTGCCAAAAATCTTTTTGTGTCAGGTAAGCTTCCACCAGTTGATCCAGACCGCCAAAATAGTTCCATATCAATGCTTTGTTCAGTCCACATTCCAAAGCAATATTAGGCCCATTCAATGCATGGTATCCTTTCTTCTGAATGACCTTTCCGACAGCTGCGATCATGCGAGCTTTGGTGCGCTCCTTGTCACGAATAGGACCGGAAGTTACCTTTCTTTCTTTTTTAGGATTATCCTCAATTACTTTCTTTTTCATGCGAATAAAATCATTTTAACGACGAAGCTTTCCTGAGTACCTCATATTCGTCAGTTAATGAACAAATTTGAGCCCATGAAGTTTTCATTAGGGTAGATATGTTTGTTTTCCGAACCAATATCTACAATTTAGCTGGTAAATGCAAGAAAATCAAGCAGCAGATTTTTATTTGCACTATAATTTGACTGATCCGATAAGCATTTTAGTTTATCTTATTTTTTGGCAATAGGTTGGGTGGATATTTGCTGCTGTTAGCAGTGTACGCTGATTGCGATACACTGGCCTTACGGAAAATAGATAGGCAATAAAAAAGGGATTATCTCTAAAGATAATCCCTTTTTTATTGCCTTGTATTGCTGGCTTATTTTCTTGTTGGAGCAGCAGGAGCAGCTGTAGCTGAAATACCTAATTTTGTTTTAACAGCAGCAGTTAAATCCTCTCCACCTTGGAAATAAGGAATATTTGTGCTTGAAATATCAAATACATATGCCATTCCCTTTTCTTTTGAAACAGCGCTTACAGCATCACCAACTTTTCTATGAATAGGTGCAATTAGCTCTTCTTCTTTCTTGTTCAAGTCTTCTTGAGCAGCTTGTTGTGCTGTTTGGATACGCGCTTGGATATCTTGTAGTTCTTGACCTATTTTGTTGATTTCTGGATCAACAGTTTCTTTGTTTGCTTCACTTCTGTTACGCAATTTATCGTTCGCATCTTTTTGTTTTGTTTGATAAATAGCCACCATATCTTGAATTTCTTTGGTTTTGCCGTCGCTTAATGTTTTCAATTGACCTTCGGCTGCTTTAAATTCCGAAGTGGACTGAATAATTTCAGCAAAATTGATATGACCAATCTTTTGTTGCGCATTTGCGAATTGAGTTGAGAAAAATACTGCCACTAAAGCAACCGCACCTTTTAATAAATTTTTCATGCTTTTCATTTTAATCTAATGAGCCATCTTTATGGCAATCTTTTAGTTTTCTAATTAATTACTACTATTGTTATTTGTGTTCACAATGATAATAAACTCCCGCTTAGTTTGCAAGACTCGGATTGGGTTTATATCCTAATTTTGTAATGACATCATTACTTTTATTCAATTTTGGATTGGCATAGAGAAAAGTCGACTCATTGCCCTTGTCCATAATAAAATCAATTCCCTGCGCAGAAGCAACGTCTTGGATAGCTTTTGCTACACGATCTTGAATAGGCTTCATCAGTTGAGTACGTCTTTTAAAGAGGTCGCCTTCAAATCCAAACTTTTGTTTTTGATAGTCTTTTACTTCTTTTTCTCTTGTCACAATTTCATCCTCACGACGACGGCGCATATCTTCATTTAATAAAACCTGATCCTTTTGATAAGCCTGATATAGTTTCTCAATCTCAGCATATTTCTGATCCACTTCTTCCTGCCATTGCTTCGATAGATCATCCAGCTGTTTCTGTGCAGTCGTATATTCAGGAATATGTTTTAGGATATATTCTGAATCAGCATATGCAAGTTGTTGGGCAAATGTCGCTGTAGCACTCACGACTACAAAAGCTATAACTAACAATATTTTTTTCATATTTCCTGTAAGTTTTTATAGACTATACTTTTTATTATTTAACACTAATTTACCTTATGACTTCAGATAATCCCAAAAGTTTAATTCGAGAAAACCGCTCTACGTAAATTTACGGCTCAAAAATAAGAAAAAAGAAGCAATCTAACAGATATTTCTCGGGTTTAACACTATTTAACTTGTTGAAGAATGCTCCAATGCTAGCTGCCTGAGTGCTGTTTATGGCTTCTTTTTTTCGGTGATCATAACCGCACTCAATATAAGAAAATTTAGAAGATTTTGCTGTAGATTTTATCTGATAGGATATATAAAATCGGATAGCCTATGAAAGCCTAAATTGTTTTAAAATAAAAAAAGCTATCTGCAATTGTATGCGATAGCTTTTTTATGAATTTATACCCATGGACTGGGGTCAAGAGCGGTTAGAATCCACCCATATTTTGCATAATACTAAACGTAAAGTTTTGTTTCCATGTACTGCTTGGTAAACCCGGGATTGGGTCAAATGCATGACCGTAATCTATTCCTAGCATACCAAAAATTGGTAAGAAGATACGGGCACCAACACCTGCAGAACGACGTACTTTAAATGGATTGTATTCAGTGAACTTGTTCCAGGTATTGGCCGCTTCAGCAAAAGCTAATACGTAAACTGTTGCCTGATCATTTAACATAACCGGGTGACGCAATTCCATTTGATATTTCGTATAGATCGGACTACCTGAATTTCGTGCCACATTCACATTTTGTGTTCCTTCAGGAATGATTACACCATTTGCATAACCACGTAATGCAACAATCTCAGATCCTTGTAGGTAATCAAACCCTTGCATACCATCCCCACCGACTTTGAAACGCTCGAAAGTCGATATTTCAGTTTTGTTGGAGTATTTACCCAAGAAACCAAATTGAGCTTGAGCTTTGAAAACAAGTTTACCAACGATTTTTGCATACCATTGTGAGTCAAATTTCCATTTGTGATACTCTGTCCAACGGTAGCGTTCTTGCGGTGAACCATTTTTATAATCAATGTTGTTGAACAATGAATATGGAGGCGTCAATTGCACCGAGAACTTGATGTTTGAACCTGAAGTAGGGTAGATCGGCGCATCGATCGAATTACGGCTAAACTCTTGCGTCAAGTTGATGTTATAGGCCGTACCATTATCAAATAGGAAGTAATTTCCATAGTTCTGAAGCTTATAACGTTGGAATGACAAGGATGTATTCGCCTGGAACCAGTTATCTGGCCATTGTAAGCGTTTACCTAAAGTTGCGGTAATACCCGTCATCCAAATACGGTTCAACTCGGAATCCTTAACAATTTGCTCGCCTGTATAGTAGTTAAATCCACCATACGATGAACTCGAAGTATAGGCACTCAAACCGAAATAAATTGGTTTTTTACCACCCAGCCAAGGCTCGGAGAAGGAGAAGCTATACGATTGATAACGCTTACCTGAAGTTTGACCACGCACACTCAACTTCTGTCCATCTCCACGTGGTAGCGGTTTCCAGGAACTTTTGTCAAAGAAATTGCTGGTAGAGAAGTTGTTGAATGTTAAACCTAAGGTACCGATGATCTGACCTGCACCATAACCACCCGAAAGCTCGACCTGATCCGAAGGTTTTTCAGTAACATTATAAACAATGTCTACTGTACCATCCGCATAATTTAAATTTGTCGGTACTGGGTTTGTTTTTTGCTCATCAAAATTTCCTAGCTGCGCAATCTCACGCACACTGCGCATAATTTGTTCTTTTGAGAATTTTTGACCTGGTTTTGTATAAATAGAACGCAATACAACACGGTCGTTGGTTACATCATTACCTTTAACAATAACGTTATTGATGGTATATTGAGCACCTTCATATACACGTAAATTTAAATCGATGGTATCGTTGTAAATACGTGTTTGCTCAGGGTCTACCGAAAACGTAAGATAACCATCGTTCATATAGATTGAAGAGATGTCATCTGCATTTCGACCACCACCTAACAATTTGGCGTTTAACTTTTCTTCCGAAAAGACATCACCACGTTTAACCCCTAAAATTTTATTCAGTAGGGTATCCGAATATTTGGCATTACCTGTCCAAACAATATTACCTACATAATATTTAGGACCTTCATAGATGTCAAAATTAACCAGCACATTTTTTTCACCATCGCGAATAACCGTATCTTTCAAGATCGTGGCATCACGATAGCCTTTGGCGGCCATTTTCTTGATTAGGTTTTCTTTACCTTCTTTGTATTTTTCTTCCTTGAACTTTCCAGGACCGAAAATGCGATACCACATTTTTTGCTTGATGGGCTTGGCCATTTTTCTCAATTCTTGTTGAGAAAAATGTTCATTCCCTGTAAACGTCATTTTTTTGACTCTTACCTTATGTTTTTTATCCACATCGGCAATAAGTATTTCATTATTAGCCTGTGCCGAATCTTTCACTGTTTTTAGGGTGATCTCCGGATATAAAAAAGCCTTTTCTTTTAAGAACCGTTGAATCGTAGCACGTGTGGTGTTCATCAAGTTTTCGTTGACAATTTTACCGGTGTTGCTATTTAAACGTTTGCGAACTTCTTCGGTCTGACTTTTACTTAGGCCATTAATATCAATACGCGTTAAACGAGGACGTTCTACTACACGGATGGTCAAAAATATATTTTCACCTTCAATTTTATCTGCCCATAATTCGACATCATCAAAAAGGCCTTGAGCCATCATATCCTTTACTACTTTTGCAGTTGCCTCACTTGGAACTTCCAAATATTGACCTACTGACAATTTAGATATTGTAATTAATACATTTTTATCCAAAAATTGTGTTCCAGTTATATCAATAGCGCTAATTACATAGTTTTTAGGATTGAGATAGCTGATTTTTTCTGGGTCATTTAAATTGAACGCACCTTTGTCTTGTCCGTAGACAAGCTGCATTGATGAGAGGCCAAAAAATAGTATTACGGGTAGTATACGCTTCATTTATCTATAATTATTGGCGCTAAAGTACACCAATCGTTTGTTAATTTTTGTTAATTAAGAAAATTTAACCAGCTTGCTTTTATTCAAATCAGTGGTCAAATTTAATAAAATCTTTATAACTGTTCACTTGTTTTTCCAAACCTTCTTTCGCGTTGCTGGTAATCGACGATGGATTTAAATAAATCTTCTTTCGTAAACTCAGGCCACATCTTATCAAGGAAGCATAATTCTGAATAGGCAATTTGCCAAAGTAGGAAGTTGCTTATTCTCAATTCTCCGCTGGTACGTATCAACAGGTCAGGATCGGGGAGGTTTTGTGTATAGAGGTTTGCAGCGAATAACTCATCGTTGATTTCTTCCGCATGGAGTTTTCCGTCTTTTACTTGTTGGGCTAGATTCCGGGCGGCATCTACAATTTCTTGTCGGGAACTGTAACTCAACGCTAATGTCAATGTACAGTGTGTATTTTCTTTCGTTGCTTCTATGGTTTCCTGTAGCTTCTTTTGTGCATTGGAAGGTAGTTTGGTGATATCACCAATGACATTCAAACGGACGCCATTCTCCTGAAAAGTTTTGATTTCTTTTTTAAGGGAAGTAACCAATAGCTCCATGAGTGCCATTACCTCGAGCTTAGGCCTATTCCAGTTTTCTGCAGAAAATGCATAAAGTGTCAGAAATTTAATATTTGCTTTTACACATCCTTCTAATGCTTCTCGTACTGCTTTTACACCATTTTGATGCCCAAATACGCGAAGTTTCCCTTTCTGTTTTGCCCAACGGCCGTTGCCATCCATGATGATGGCTATATGCTGTGGCAATTTAATACTATCTATCTGATCTAAAAAACTCATTTTTGCTGTTTTCAATAAAATGAACACCTTAGGCATCAATGCTATTTTGGCGTTTTAAAACCTACTTTTGGTTTCCTGTATTGCTACCAATGATTATTGTTTGTTTAACGTACTTTTCATTGATTAATTATCGCACTTGGATTTCTATTCCGGATGTTCTTATTCCGTCTTTCTTTATTTCTTCCAAATATCGATTTTTAATTGGAAATTTAGAAGGACAATATGTAGAAAGATTGTTTTGTGTGTTTCTCTTCATACAAAGCGAGCTTGTGCGAAGTGAATTGATAGCCTAATAATTTCTGACATCGATGCCCCAAAGTAATTTTTCCCGCAGCGTACTGAAAAAGCTTTCATGGGGGAGTCTAATCAGATTAATAGTAAATGGAGCCTGTTTAATGGTTAATTTTACAGATGTATCAATAGACTCGTTTTTGGAATCACAGCTTAAGATGTATTGATTGCTTCGACTCTCTATTTCCAATTCAAGGGTAAACTGATTCGAGATGACAATGGGTCTCACATTGAGATTGTGCGGAGAGATGGGGGTAATGACAAAATTGCCACTTTCCGGCATAATAATAGGTCCGCCGCAACTCAATGAATAGGCTGTGGATCCGGTAGGTGTAGCGATAATTAGTCCATCTGCCCAGTATGAATTCAGTAGTTCGCCATTGATGCGTGCATTGACCGTAATCATGGCCGAGCTGTCGTAACGAAATACGGTGATATCATTAAGGGCATAATGATTGCCTTCAAACAAGTTAAGCTGTTCAGATTCTACAGAGAGCAGCACGCGCTTCTGTATGGTAAAACGCTGGTTCAGTATATCCTCGATGGCATCCTCAAAATCATTTTTATTGATGGACGCTAAAAAGCCGAGGCGTCCAAAGTTTATTCCTGCAATTGGAATTCCGGAATCTTTAATCAGGGAAACAGCAGATAACATGGTTCCATCTCCGCCTAGACTCAACATGATGTCAATATGATCTTTTATTTCTTGATAGGTATTGTATGTTGAGAAGTTAAAGGCGCATTCAAATTGTGATTGCAGAAATTCATGAAATGGATTATATACCCAGATCTCAATATTTTTATCGACAAGATATTCAAATAAGTGTTTCACATGTGGTATAACAGAGGGTTGAAACTCTCTTCCATATATTGCGATTCTCATATTGTTTTCAATTTATGGGGCAAAGATGAGAAAAAACTAATCTTAATCAAATGTTAATATAATTCATAAGCTGCTGATAACGGTCGGCAGTGTCGTCAAATGCAGCTATGGTATTATGGGTTTCAAGAATTAAATAGTTGTGTCTTAGGAATGAATTCAGTAAGGCATTGATGTTTGACTTGTCGACTTTAAGGGTAACTTCAATGTTGTCACTTTCCAAATTTATTTTAGTTGCGCAATTGAGGATTCTGCAATTGTCACTTTCAACAAGGTGCGCAATCTGTGAAAGTGAAAAATCGTGTAGGCCAGTCGCCAACACAATAATAGCACCAGATTCATTTTGTGATTGAATTGAACTTATTGCCTTTAATATATCCAATTGCGTTGACACACCAATATATTTGTTGTCTTGATCTAAAATAGGAATGATTGTGCTATTATATACCGTTATCATCACCAGGGCATCATAGGGGTGTTGATTGAACTTCAGCTGTATGGGGGCCGTATTTATTTTTATGGAAGAAAGGGGAGCATCTTCATCTTCCGCATCCAATAAGATGGTTTCATTAACCAGGCCAATATAGTCGTCACCATTTAAAACGACTAATTCTTTACAAAGCATATCTTGCAGCTTCTCTAGCGCTTGTTGTATTGAATCAGCATTTTGAATACTGAAATCAGCATTTGAAAGAAATTGACTTATTAGCATACTCAAACTTAATAAAAAAACTAGGTGAAAAGAAATTTTACAGGATCAGATTTATACTTAATTCGTTGATTGCTTGTAATACCTAAAACAGGAAGCACAGAGAACGAATACATTATTGCAAATAAGTACAATTTTAAAGTTTAAAATTGTACTTTTATTACCATTCTGTTATTATTTTTGTCAACGAATTGGGATAGGCCTAAAAACTGGGCTTAAACGGAGGTGAAGTATTTTTAATTGGAACAGTAAGATTGATGATCACAAGCGAGAGTAAAAAGTTTATTGATATACGTGAAGTTATTCACAAAAAAAATGCGGGCCTTGCTAAATGGATTCCGTCTTTTTTACTTAATTATTTAAAAAGGACAATTCATGAAGACGAGATAAATGATATTATGACGCGCTTTGCGGATCTTCAGGGCCTGGATTTTGTTGATGCATTGATCAACGATTTGGATGTCAAGGTCAATTTGTATGGGGCAGAAAATATTCCAGTATCGGATCCGGTTATTTTCGCGTCCAATCATCCTTTGGGCGGATTGGATGGTATTGCATTTATGCACGCTATAGGTAAATATAGACGCGATGTGAAGTTTTTAGTTAATGATATTCTTCTAAATATAGGTAATTTGCGGCCTTTGTTTGTCGGTGTAAATAAGTTGGGGGGGCAAGGGAAACAGGCCATTTCTGCGATTGAGGAGGCTTATGGTGCGGATGATGCGCTATTGGTATTCCCTGCAGGTTTGGTTTCCAGAAAACAGAACGATGGTCGTATAGAAGATCTCGAATGGAAAAAAAGTTTTATTAGCAAAGCAAAAAAATATAAAAAAGATGTCATTCCGGTGTTGATTGACGGTAAAAACTCTAAGTTTTTTTATAATTTTGCAAGGCTTAGACAGAAATTGGGTCTCAAGGTAAACATTGAAATGTTATATTTACCTGATGAAATGTTTGCTCAACGCGGACATACCGTCAATATTATAGTAGGAGAAAGAATCCCTTATACAGCGTTTGATCAATCAAAAAACGAAAAAACTTGGG
Organism: Sphingobacterium sp. 40-24; assembly: GCF_001899705.1. Classification (NCBI taxonomy): domain Bacteria; kingdom Pseudomonadati; phylum Bacteroidota; class Sphingobacteriia; order Sphingobacteriales; family Sphingobacteriaceae; genus Sphingobacterium; species Sphingobacterium sp. 40-24. The sequence continues at coordinate 25,852 of NZ_MKWH01000041.1, forward strand.
CTGAGGAAGTGAAAAGAAGGGTTTATGGATTGGCTCAAGAAAAATAGAATTTATGCAAGAAATTATACCTCCAGTTGATAGAGAATTATTGAAGACCGAATTGAATAAAGAAGTCTTCTTACGATATACCAACAATGGAAATAACGAGATATACTTAATCAACTATCATAATTCGCCAAATGTCATGCGTGAAATTGGGCGTTTGCGGGAGTTGACTTTTCGTGGCGCAGGGGGAGGTACAGGACTTTCAATTGATATCGATGAAAATGATACATGCGAAGATTGTTACGATCAGTTGATCGCATGGAATCCCGAAGATGAAGAGGTGGTTGCCGGTTATAGGGTAATCAAATGTGCTGAGGCTGGTGAAGTAAATGGTATACCCAATTTATCAACAGCACATTATTTTCAGTTTTCCGAATTATTTACGAATGAATATCTACCTTACACCATAGAGTTGGGGCGGTCGTTTGTACAGCCTAAGTACCAACCAGCCATCGACAATAGAAAAGGAATTTTTTCATTGGACAATCTTTGGGACGGTTTAGGGGCTTTGGTGATGCTTAACCCTGAAATTAAATACCTCTTTGGTAAAGTGACCATGTATCCACATTATAATAAAGATGCACGGGATATGTTGCTTTATTTTATGGACTATTATTTTCCTGACCATGATAAATTGGTTCTTCCTCTTCCGGAATTGGAAATCAAAAATGATTACGATCGCTTTGTCGGCGTATTTGATGGGCTGGATTATAAAGAAGGATATAAGGTGTTAAATAGCCATGTGAGAGCATTGGGAGAGAATATTCCACCGTTGATCAATACCTATATGAACCTATCGCCTACGATGAAATCATTTGGCACTGCACGTAATGATGAGTTTGGTACGGTAGAAGAAAAAGGTATTTTGATTGTAATTGATGATGTGTATCCCGTGAAGAAGGAACGCCATATGAATACGTTTGATCGGGATCGTGAATACGGTCATAGAAAACCCAAGCGTGGATAATAAAATAAAAGGGATTCAATTTTTGAATCCCTTTTATTTTGTTCGTGCAGCGCGACCTTGATTAGGCCGGTTTTATACAGGTATACAGTGCAAAGGCTAAAATGGCGCCCAAGATCGGTCCTAGGATTGGAATCCAGGCATAAGACCAGTCGGAGCTACCTTTTCCTTTGATTGGCCAAAGCGCATGAAATAAGCGCGGGCCAAAATCCCGGGCAGGATTGATGGCATATCCCGTAGTTCCGCCTAGGGAGAGACCGATGGCCCACACGAGGAATGCAACGGGTATCGCACCAAGGGAGCCCATGCCAATGGGAGCTGTTTTTCCGTCAATGGTGACATCTTGACCTGTTATGAAGAAAATTACAAAAATCAACACAAAGGTTCCGATAATTTCACTTGCTAGATTTGTTGATGTATTTCGGATGTTGGGTATAGTAGCGAAAACACCAAGTTTGGTCGTTGGGTCTGCTGTTGCATCGAAATGGTCTTTGTGCATGATGTAGGTCAACATCGCGCCACAGAAACCACCGGCAATTTGTGCGAGAATATAGCCAGGTACTTCCATCCAAGGGAGGCCATGATTAAGGGCTACGGCAATGGTTACCGCAGGATTGAGATGGGCTCCGGTATATGGGCCGGCAAAAACAACACCTACATACACTGCAAGTGCCCATGCGGTCGTGATTACAATCCACCCTCCATTTTCTCCTTTTGTGCCTTTTAAGATAACGTTGGCCACAACCCCATTGCCTAAAAGAAGGAGAAGGGTGGTGCCGATAAATTCTGCTAAATAATGGTTCATGCTTGTCGGTTAGTTTTCGGTCCAGTATTGTAATGCTTTGACTCCCTTGGTCCAGAGCTTAATAATCTTTTTTGTTTGCTCTTCTTGCTCTGCTTCAGGTTCAAATATACGATCCTGTGCCCAAAACTTAGAAATCTCATCCTCATTTTTCCAGAATCCCACGGCCAGTCCGGCGAGGTATGCTGCCCCCAAAGCTGTAGTTTCTGTAATTTTGGGGCGTACAACTTTGCTGTTTAGTACATTGGCCTGAATCTGCATAAGTAGATTATTTGCTGTTGCACCGCCGTCTACACGCAATTCTTTGATCGGTATGCCGCTATCAGCTTCCATGGCTTGCAGCACATCACGAGTCTGCAGGGAAATTGCCTCTAGCGAGGCGCGTGCAATATGACCATTGGTTGTTGCACGCGTAAGGCCAAATAGTGTACCTTGTGCACGAGCGTTCCAGTATGGAGCCCCCAGTCCGGCGAATGTAGGGATAAATGTGACACCGCCATTATCTTTTTCTGTCAGCGCTAATTGCTCTATGTCTGCCGATTTGTAGATGATGTTGAGATTGTCGCGTAGCCATTGGACCAGTGCGCCGCCGATAAATATGCTCCCCTCTAAGGCATATTCTGTTTTTCCGTTGATTTTCCAGGCGACAGTCGTTAAAAGGTTGTTCTTTGAACGGATTGGTTTATCCCCGATGTTCATTAACATAAAACATCCAGTGCCGTACGTGTTTTTGACCATTCCCTTTTCAATACATTGCTGTCCGAACAGTGCCGCCTGCTGGTCGCCAGCAATTCCAGCTATCTTGACTTTGTGTGCAAAAATGGTTGTCCGTGATTCCCCATATATTTCACTGCTTTCTTTTACTTCGGGCAGCATGGCGGCGGGGATGTCAAATAATTCGAGTAGCTCCTTATCCCATTCCATGCTATGAATATTAAAGAGTAAGGTGCGGGAAGCGTTTGTTACATCCGTAATGTGAGCATCGCCCCGGGTGAGGTTCCAGACGAGCCAAGTGTCAATAGTTCCACAGATTAATTCCCCGTTTTGTGCTTTTTCCCGGGCACCTTCTACGTTATCCAGAATCCATTTTATTTTGGTTGCAGAAAAGTAAGGATCTAATATTAGGCCTGTTTTTTCCTGGATCATCTCATGTTTTCCAGAGCTACGCAACTCGTCGCAATAATCTGCTGTGCGTTTATCTTGCCATACAATGGCATTGTAGATGGGTTTTCCTGTTTCTTTTTCCCAAACGACCACAGTTTCCCGTTGATTGGTAATGCCAATGGCGGCAATATTTTTGCCGTTTAACCCTGCTTTTGTGGTTGCTTCTGCAGTGACACCTGCCTGTGTTGACCAGATTTCATGTGGATCGTGTTCAACCCATCCTGGTTGTGGGAATATTTGCGTAAATTCCTTCTGGGCAATGGAGACTATATTTCTGTCTTTATCAAAAATGATAGCTCTGGAGCTGGTGGTACCTTGATCCATTGCCAAGATGTATTGTTGTTCCATAATTGAGTAATTGAGTATTGCTGGTTATTTTGTATTACTTTAAGATATAATTTTTTGCAACATTTTGAAAATGCGTTATTTGATCATTTTGCCAATCTTCATCTTTTTCCAGTTCCTGGGCGAGTATTTTTGCGACATCAGGTGCAGCTTCAATTGCAGCTTTCGCATCAAGAAATAGCATCCGTACCCGACGGGATAGCACATCTTCCACAGTCCTGGCAAGTTCATTGCGTGCTGCCCAAACAACTTCGGCCTTTTTGAACTCAAGATGTGGGATTAACTTTTCGTTCCATTCGGGATTTTCCTGAGCCAATGCATTGATCATTTCTTGGTCGGCACCGTAAATATACATATGATTGCTTCTGTCGGACGTTGGAATGGCGCTATAGATCTTTTGTGTGGCAGACCGGCTTTCTTTTTGAGGTAAACAACCAATTTTTATCGCTTTGTCTAGGGTATCTTGGCCCATTCGACGGAATGTTGTCCACTTTCCGCCAGTTAAAGTCAGTAATTTGGAGTCGCTAACAATAACCTTGTGGCTTCGTGAGATCTCTTTGGTTTTGTTTGAGTTACCTGTAGGGGCTGCCAGTGGACGGAGGCCGGCGAATACAGCCAATGCATCCGCTCTTGTTGGTTGTTTTGTCAAGTAACGTCCCGCCGTTTTCAGAATAAAATCGATCTCCTGCTCCAAAGCTACCGGTTCAAGGCTATGCTCGTCTATCGGTGTATCCGTTGTTCCCACAATGACTCGATTATGCCAAGGTACTAGAAAAAGGACCCGTCCATCATCCGTTTTTGGAATCATAATGGCATCGTCGCCTGGGAGAAATGACTTGTCAAATACAAGGTGAACACCCTGGCTGGGGCGTACCATTTGTTTCGCTTCAGGTCTATCCATTTTTAAGATATCATCGACAAATATTCCTGTAGCATTGATAACAGCTTTGCCTTGTATGGTGAAAACTTCACCAGTTTCGGTATCATTGGCGATGACACCGTTTATTCGTCCATCGCTGTCTTTGGTGAGGTTATTGACCCTTACATAATTTAGGGCGACTCCGCCCATTTGTATACAGGTCTGCGCAACGTTGAGCGCAAGCCTGGAGTCGTCAAATTGTCCGTCTTGATATACCACGCCACCATATAGCCCTTTAGGTCGTACAGTGCTTATGCGATTGAGCGTTTCTTCTTTATTGATATGAATGGATTTTCCCAAGCTTAATTTACCTGCCAGAAGGTCATATATTTTCATTCCAATGGTGTAAAATGGGCCATCGAACCAGCTGTAGTTTGGAATGATAAACGATTGGTTTTTAACAAGGTGTGGAGCATTTTTTTGGAGTAAACCTCTTTCATGAAGCGCTTCTTTAACCAATGAGATGTCGCCTTGAGCCAAGTAGCGTACACCACCGTGAACAAGCTTTGTTGCTTTGCTTGAAGTGCCTTTTGCAAAATCAACCTGCTCCAATAAAATTGTTTTGAACCCTCGGCTTAAGGCATCTAATGCAACACCTAATCCGCTGGCACCGCCGCCTATGACGATAACATCCCACGCGCTCGTATCCCTTATTTTTTCTATCAGTTTTGACCTGTTGAATTCTTGGTGTTTCATTTTGTTTCGTTTTGGATTTTTGTAGTGAATCTTCTGTGCTTCTTTTACTACTTCCTTTACACTAAGTTATGCTATATTTGTTAAATTTTAAAGGAAATTAAATAATATTTATGTTAAGGTCAGGTGTTTGTTTTTGTTTTGTTTTGTTTTTATTTTAGCAAAAGGAAGTCTTTTTGGTTTTTACGGGTGATAGGGTATAGCATATCAACAGGTTGCCTTTTTTACTTCTCCCCAATGGCGGTATTTTGAATGACACCCCTATTCTGATCACCTAAGGTCATGTATATAGGGCTTAATCGCGTTTTTATGAATCCGCTGAAATACGGTCCGTTGTAGTCCTGGGTGTTTTTTTTCATGGTCAATAGCTATATCATGTTTAACGATTATGTGCTGCTTATGTTTTGGTTTGGGGAAATGATTTTGTAATTTTAGATTCGTATTTAATTTATTTATGATGAGAAATATAAGATTATTACTGTGTGGAGCTATTGTGTTTTTGGGGACGGTACTCGTACAGTCCAAAGCGTTCTCACAGCAGCTTGCTACAGCTCAGGATCTTTCGAAGCCTTACAATCCAGATGCCAATGCACAGAATGATATTGATCAGCTATTGGTTCAAGCAAAGAAAGAAAAGAAAAACATCGTCATTCAAGCCGGTGGGAATTGGTGTGTCTGGTGTTTAAGATTTAATGAATATATCCATAAAACGGCAAGTGTCGACAAGTTGTTAAAGAGTCATTTCCTCTATTATCACCTCAATTATTCAAAGGAAAATAAAAATGAAGCTGTGTTTCAAAAGTATGCCCCTGAAGGCAATAAACTAGGTTATCCATTTTTTATTATTTTGGATAGAAATGGAAAAACATTGCATGTACAGGAGAGTGGTAGTCTGGAAAAAGGAAAGGGCTATGATGAAGAAAAAGTGCTTAATTTCTTTAAAACTTGGGTTGCAAAATAGCAATTATCGACTTTGGGATTTCTAGTCGCGCTAAAGGAAAATACCCAGCAATCCTTTCCTAAACGACGATACATTCTGAAAGATCAGTAGCTTTCCTTCGTACCTGCTTCGTATCTGCTTCGGATCATCAATAGATCTTGTACAGATGCTGTACAGATATTGTCCAGTCTCCAAACAGGAAAGGTCTGTACACTACTAGGTCAACAGTCGTAACGGAATTGGGCAGCTCCGAACGTGGTCCGAAGCAGGTACGAACACGATATGAATAAAAGCCAGCTGTCTTATACTGAAATAGGTTTACATCTACCGAACAGCTTACTATATAGATTTTACAATCTATTTTTTTCTACTGGATATGGTTGTCATTGTCTGTGATTTTGCCTTTAATTTACGCCCGATTGTAAATAATGGCGGATAGGCTGAAAATAAAAAGGTCTCGTTCCTAGAAACGAGACCTTTTTATTTTGGCTTAAAATAGCTCTTTTTTACGAGGATATTGTTTTGATCCCCCAATGACGAGCGTGCTTACTCTTGGTAGAATATAATATCTTATTGGTAGCCTAACAATTTCATTACTTGTTTGGAGTTTTGCTCCTCACCGAACACCTCGTAGTTGAATGTTTCATCTCTATTGCGGCGTACAAGTACATGTTTGGGTGAAGGAAGTAAGCAGTGGTGGATGCCTCCATATCCGCTTAATACATCTTGATAGGCGCCTGTATGAAAGAAGCCCAGGTATTGAACCTTACGGGTCTTCGGCATAAATACCGAGTTCATATGCGCCTCCTGATTGTAATAATCCTGTCCATCGCATGTGATGCCACCTAAATTGACGCGTTCATATTCTGAATCCCAGTTATTTATCGGCAATAGAATGTATTTTTGATTCAATGCCCATACATCCGGCAAATTTGTAATGAATGAACCATCAATCATAAACCAACGTTCGCGATCGTTTTGTTGCTTGCGCCCCAAAACTTTATAGAGGATACCTGATGCTTCAGCAACAGTGTATTTGCCAAATTCAGTAATAATGTCTGGTTCCATCACTTCATGGTGAGCACAGATTTGTTTGATACGGTTGACGATCTCATTGACCATATATTCGTAATCAAAGTCGTGTACCAATGAATCCTTAAATGGCATGCCACCACCGATATCTAGGGTATCTAAATCCGGGTTTACTTTCTTGAATTTACAATATAAAGTAACGTATTTCTCTAATTCGTTCCAGTAATACGGGGTGTCCGAGATACCTGAATTAATGAAAAAATGGAGCAACTTTACTTTAAAGTTTGGATTGTCGGCGATCTTGTTGTTATAGAATTCAACGACGTCTTCCTGGCGAATCCCTAGGCGAGATGTATAGAATTGAGAATCTGGTTGCTCTTCGGAAGCAACGCGGATACCTAAAGCACAAGGCTCATCCAATTCGATTTCATCATCATAAAGGTTAAACTCCTCTTTGTTATCCAGCACCGGTATAATGTTTTTATATCCATCGTGGATCATATCAACAATATATTGTTTGTACTGGTAGGTTTTGAACCCATTACAGATCACTGTAATGTCTTTTGTTACTGTGCCCTGTCTTTCCAATGAATCGATCATCGGCATATCAAATGCAGATGAAGTTTCCAGGTGGATATCATTTTTCAAAGCTTCCTCTACGATGTGCTTGAAATGGGATGACTTGGTACAATAACAATATTTGTAAGATCCGCGATAGTTGTGTTTCAGAATTGCGGTCTGAAAGAGGATTTTCGCTTGCTGAATTTTTTTGCTGACGATAGGCAAATAGGTAAAACGTAACGGCGTACCGTACGTTTCTATCATTTCCATTAAATTCAAATCGTGGAAATACAATTCGTCGTCGATGATTTCGAATCCGTCTTGCGGAAAACCAACACTTAAGTCAAGAAATTCCTGATAGCTCTGCATTTTTTATTATTTTTGCAAAGATATACTTTAATGGTGAATACCTAAATAAGGAATGTTATTTATTTCCAATTCACTATCAGGAAGTTGTAAAAATTACAAAATCATTAAATGGCAAATTCTATTCAAAAGCGACTTGTTGAAGTCACTGTACAGGCAGTAAAAGAGCTTTACAATGCAGATATTTTAGAAACTCAAATTGCTTTACAAGCTACCCGAAAGGAGTTTGAGGGACAAATTACAATCGTAACTTTTCCCGTAACGCGCTTTTCGAAATCTTCTCCGGAACAAACCGGAAAGGAAATTGGTGCTTATTTGCAACAGCATATCGCTGAAATATCAGATTTCAATGTGATAAAAGGCTTTTTGAATATTGTTCTTTCCGATGCTTACTGGATCACGTTGTTGAATCAGAGCATAACGGCGAAGGACTTTGCTGTATTTCCTGCGAACGGGAAAAAATTGATGGTGGAATACTCTTCTCCAAATACCAATAAACCACTGCACTTGGGACATATCCGTAATAACTTATTAGGATATGCTGTTGCGGAAATCCTAAAAGCGTATGGTTATGATGTGATCAAAGCAAATTTGGTGAACGATCGTGGTATCCATATCTGTAAGTCCATGTTGGCCTGGCAGAAATTTGGTAACGGTGAAACACCCGAGTCTACTGGACTTAAAGGCGACCACCTTGTTGGAAAATATTACGTTGTCTTTGACAAAGAATATAAAAAGGAAATCGAGGCATTGAAAGCTGAGGGGCAAACCGAAGAGGAAGCAAAGAAAAATGCACCTTTGATGAAGGAGGCACAAGCGATGTTGCAACAATGGGAAGCCGGTAATGAAGAGGTGATCTCCCTTTGGAAAACCATGAACAGTTGGGTGTACGCGGGGTTTGAAAAGACCTACAAACAATTAGGCGTCGATTTTGATAAATACTATTATGAATCCAATACATACTTGTTGGGTAAAGATATTATCCAGGAAGGTTTAGATAAAGGGGTTTTCTTTAAAAAAGAGGATAACTCCGTATGGATTGATCTAACAGACGAAGGATTGGATCAGAAGCTTGTGCTTCGTGGCGACGGTACTTCGGTCTATATTACACAAGATTTGGGGACAGCACAATTGAAATATGATGAATTCAAAATGAATGATTCTATTTATGTTGTCGGTAACGAACAGGATTACCATTTCAAGGTATTGTTTTTAATCTTAAAAAAACTAGGTAAAGCCTGGGCTGACGGATTGTTCCATTTATCGTATGGGATGGTCGACCTTCCTTCAGGTAAAATGAAATCGCGGGAGGGAACAGTTGTTGATGCGGATGATTTAATGGCTGAAATGCTTAAAACTGCACAGGTACGTACTGAGGAGCTTGGCAAGACTGGCGGATTGGACGAGGAATCAAAAGCTGCTCTTTACGATACGATCGGAATGGGAGCATTGAAATATTTTCTATTGAAAGTGGATCCTAAAAAACGTCTTTTGTTTGATCCAAATGAGTCTGTCGATTTTCAAGGTCATACAGGGCCGTTTATTCAATACACTCATGCGCGTATCAAATCTGTTTTAAGTAAAGCTGAATTCGATTTTGACAGTGCTGTGTCTGTACCGGCGACGATTTCCTCTTACGAGCGAGATCTAATTCAGCAATTAGGTGCGTTTCCAGAGGTTATTGAAGCTTCTGCGCAAGAGTTCAGCCCTGCGCAATTGGCAAACTATATCTATGAAGTAGCCAAGTTCTACAATAAATTCTATCATGAAGAAACGATATTGAAAGCGGAAGATCCTGATGTAAAGAACTTTAGATTGCATCTTTCGGCTTCTGCGGCAAAGGTTATCGCCAAAGGGATGAACTTATTGGGTATTCATGTACCTGAAAGAATGTAATGCTATGAAAAAAATTCGCGTAGGACTTATTGGTTTTGGAATTTCAGGTCAGGTTTTTCACGCTCCCGTGATGCGTTCGATAGCTGAACTGGATCTTGTTAAAGTGACCGCCCGGAAAGCAGATCAGCAAAGTTTGCTAAAGGAACGCTATCCACAGGCAGCAATTGCTTTGTCGGCAGATGATATTTTTAATGATACAACTATTGATTTAGTCGTGGTTGCGACTTCCAATGACATGCATTATCCTTTTGCAAAACGTGCTTTGGAAGCAGGAAAACACGTTATTGTCGAGAAACCATTTACGAACAATGTAGATCAGGCCGATGAGCTTATCGCGCTGGCTAAGGAGAAAAATCTGATTTTGGCGCCTTATCACAATTTAAGATTCAACTCCGATTATCGAACGTTAAAGAAAGTAATTCAAAGTGGACGATTGGGAAGAATTGTAAATCTGGAAGCTAGGTTTGATCGTTTCCGCAATTACTTGAGACCAAATGCGTGGCGTGAAGAGCATTTACCGGGTTCGGGGATATTCTACGATTTGGGCTCGCATCTTATCGATCAAACTTTACAATTGTTTGGAAGACCAGATGCTGTTTTTGCAGATTTAGCTATTCAACGGGATCATGCGAAAACCATTGACAATTTCGACTGCTTATTGTACTATGATGACTTACGGGTATCGCTGAAAGGGTCTATGCTTACAAAAGAACCTACACCTCGATATCGTGTCTTTGGCATGAACGGAAATTTTGTAAAATATGGTGTCGATCCACAGGAAGCTTTACTGCGCGATGGTAAATTTCCCGATGAAGATCCAACCTGGGGACAAGAAGATCCAAGTCTATACGGCAAGCTCAATATTGTTGAACAGGGGAATGATATTGAAGAAATGATTCCTTCTGAAATAGGTTCTTATCCTGATTTTTATCAGAACGTTGCGGATAGCATATTGGGAAAAACTACCTTAATCGCATCGGCGGAACAAGCGCGGGATGTCATTAAAATTATTGAATTGGGGTATCAGAGTCAATTGGAACGAAGAGTTGTTTCTGTTGAAAATACATTGATTGCTTATTAGAGTGTTGCTGTGAGTATACTATACGATGCCATCATTATTGGGGGGGGAGCCTGCGGATTGATGTGTGCAGCCCAAGCAGGGCTAATTGGGAAGAAGACCTTGGTCCTTGAAAGAAACGATAAGGTCGGTGCGAAGATCCTGATTTCCGGAGGTGGGCGCTGTAATTATACAAATATTGGTAGCAGTCCCGCTAATTTCATTTCTGAAAATCCAGATTTTTTGCACGGTATATTCAAACAATGGACCGTGGACGATACCATTACATTTTTTGAACAATATGGTATCGTGGGACATGAAAAAACACTGGGACAGTTGTTTCCAGAGACCAATAAAGCAAAAGATATCGTTGCTGTATTTTCTAAAATTTTATACGAGACAGGGCAGGATATAGCCTTGAATACCTTGGTCAAATCTGTAGAAAAAAACGATAATGGCTTTGTGGTAACAGTAGAAAATTCAAAAGGTGAGTCCCGATACCATGCCCATAAAGTGGTTGTTTCTTCCGGTGGGCTTCCGGTGCAAAAGCTTGGGGCCTCAGACTTTGGAGTACGCTTAGCTAAACAATTTGGTTTGAATGTAGTCGGTACAGCGCCTGCATTAGTCCCTTTGACGATAACTGGAAAAGATGCGGATTGGTATAGTTCTCTGGCTGGAAATTCGGTATTCTCGAAAGTGTCTGTTGCCGGAATGTCTTTTGAAGAGAATATTCTCTTTACACACTGGGGATTAAGCGGACCTGCAATTCTTCAAATATCAAGTTATTGGCGGCCTGGACAGGAGATTACGATTGATCTCTTGCCTAATTTTAATTTGGATAATCTGATTAAACAGGAGCGACAATACGGTGGGAAACGACTTGTTTCACAATTGCTAAACGATTATTTCAGCAGGAAATTGGTCGACGCCCTTGGGAAATTTTTGGCCTTGGATACCAAAATCGCCTCACTGAGTAAAGCTGATGCGAAGTTGATTGTCGATACGATCCATCGCTTCAAGGTAAAACCTGCGGGAGATAAGGGGTATGATAAAGCTGAGGTCATGCGTGGAGGAGTTTCAACGGAAGAGCTTCACTCCAAAAGCTTAATGTCTAAAAAAGTTGAAGGCCTTTATTTCGGAGGGGAGACTGTTGATATTACAGGATGGCTTGGCGGCTATAATTTCCAATGGGCTTGGGCTAGTGGTTATGCCATCGCCCAAGACATTTAGGCGTGAAATATTATTCATTTCGTGAATTTAACGCCTTATCGACAGATTTCTCAGCATAGAGTTCTGCGGCAGCTGTCAAGCGCTGTTTTATTCTCGTTTGTAAATTTCTTGGCGAGAGTACTTTAATGGATTCGCCAAAACCTAAAATTTCTCTTTCCAGTTCAAAGTTAAGTACAACATCGATGCGAATTAAGATTGAGCCATCCTCCTTTTTGTCTAAAATCTGCTGTGAAGGATGTAAGGGTTTTGTTGCTACATAAGGTGCATTTTTTGCATTGACTTGCAATATCACCCGGTGGCCGCGGTCTTTTTGTGTCTTCGTTACGCCTATGGTATCCGAAAAGTAACGTTCGAAATCGACCCCTGTATATTCCTTGTATGAATTTTTGCCCATTTCCTCGATGGTATTGATTCGATCAAGCGCCAGCGTCATTAATCCTTCATTCTTTTTATGCTGACCAATTAGAAACCATCGATTCCGATATTCTTTTAAGAGATAAGGGGAGAAGACCAGATCCTGCTGTTGTGTTGCTTTGAACGATTGGTAGCTGATCAGGAGTGGTGTTTTTTCACGAATGGCTTGATGCAGCGGGCTGATAAAAGAAAGGCCTTTTAGCAGGTTGTTACTTTCCATTTGTATAATGGAAGGTGAATTGTCCTTTTTGGTATGGATGCTATCTTCAAGCCGTGCAACAATATCGCTCATTTCATCAAAACTGGAGAAACCGCTCACATGCTTAAGTACTTCTACTGCCTCCTTCATTTTTTGCATGTCACCGACGGAAATCGGTGAATTGCTAATGCTATAGTTGGGATCTTCATAGGTGTAGAATTTTCGGTGCAACACCACAATAGGCGCATTGTAGCCAAGTTTATTGCTACGCATGAGTTGAATATCACCTTGTATGGTACGTTTACTTATCCCATTTTCGATTCCTTCAAATTCATAAAGTGCATCGGAAACCTTTTCCATGAGATCTTCCAAGGTCCATTTACGATGTCGCAAGCGAAGGCAATGGTCAATCGTTTTATAACGTATGAGGGCTAGTTTATTGAGTGCCATGTTTTTTTTGTTAGATTGAAAATACAAAAACTTTCTTTATCTACGCAAGGTAATTGCGTAGATTTTTGTGCCTGTGATGCTAAATGAATGGTCTTTTCGAAATTGAAAAGAAATTCGGGTTTATCCGAGTAAAATAGCTACTTTTGCGCAGAAGCAAACTGGTTCTATCGCTGCTCTTTTTTGAGAGGAGAGGAAAGTCCGGGCAACATAGAGCAACACGCTTCCTAACGGGAAGGCTGTTATGAGAATAGCAGACAGAAAGTGCCACAGAAAATATACCGCTTTTCGGAGTAAGGGTGAAAACGTAAGGTAAGAGCTTACGGTCTTGTATGGTGACATATATTACGGTAAACCTCGTGTGTTGAAAGACCAAATAGGTTGCGAAATTCGAAGGCTGCTCGTCTTCTTTCAATGTATTGGAATTCGTAATGGGTAGGTTGATTGAGTTTGTCAGCGATGGCAAATCTAGATAAATGATAGAAATTCCACTTCGGTGGTCTACAGAACCCGGCTTACAAGGTTTGCTTCTTTTTGCTAATTGCCAAAAAAAACTTATATTGATTCCCGTAATTGAAAAAATAGCATAACTCTCGATTTATGAGTACAATTTTAATCATTGATGATGAGCGCGCCATCAGAAGTTCGTTGCGTGATATCTTGGAATATGAAGATTATACGATTTTAGATGTCGACAATGGCCGGGATGGATTAGATATTTTAAAAAAGGAAAAAATAGATCTTGTTCTCTGCGATATCAAGATGAATACGATGGATGGGATGGAAGTTTTGGCGGAAGCACACCAAAGCAGCCCGGATATCCCTTTTATTATGATCTCAGGACATGGTACGATTGAAACAGCTGTTGAAGCGGCGAAAAAAGGAGCATTTGACTTTTTAGAAAAACCGCTGGACCTGAACAGATTATTGATCACCGTTCGGAATGCACTGGATAAAAGTTCCCTAGTCACCGAAACCAAAGTACTGAAACGAAAAGTTAGCAGTTCGAAAACTAAAGATATATTGGGTGAGTCTGGGGCAATCAAACGTATTAAAGAGACAATTGATCGCGTAGCACCGACAGAAGCGCGTGTATTGATAACTGGAGCAAATGGTTCGGGAAAGGAGCTTGTGGCACGTTGGCTGCATGAGAAATCGAATCGTGCGCAGGGACCGCTTATTGAAGTGAACTGTGCTGCGATACCTTCCGAATTAATCGAATCAGAATTATTTGGCCATGAAAAAGGATCCTTCACTTCAGCTATTAAACAGCGTATCGGAAAATTTGAACAAGCGAGTGGTGGAACATTGTTCTTGGATGAGATCGGAGACATGAGCCTATCCGCTCAAGCTAAAGTGTTAAGGGCATTACAGGAACATAAAATCACCAGAGTGGGTGGCGATAAAGAAATTGACGTCAATGTCAGGGTAGTAGCCGCTACCAATAAAGATCTCTTGAAGGAAATTGAGGATGGCAATTTTAGAATGGACTTGTATCACCGCCTGTCGGTAATCTTGATTCATGTACCTGCTTTGATCGACCGTGTGGATGATATTCCCCTGCTTTCAACAAATTTTTGTGAAGAAATCTGTATGGAATATGGGATACCTGTGAAGGAAATTACGACTGCGGCCATGCGGGAATTGAGCCATCTTCCCTGGACAGGTAATATTCGGGAATTGCGCAATATGATTGAACGTTTAATTATTTTGAGTGATCGATCTATTACAGATAAAGATGTTGTCGCATTTGCTAATCCTTCTCGTGAACCGGTAAACGGTATAGCGCATGAAAAAGGCGCAACGAATTATGGTTTAGATATGGACTCCTTTGATTCGTTTCAAGATTATAAAGATCATGCGGAGAAAGAATTTATAAAATATAAATTGGAAAAAAATAATTGGAACGTCTCCAAGACGGCCGACGATTTAGATATTCAACGTAGCCATCTGTATAGTAAAATAGAGAAGTTTGGTCTAAAAAGAGATTAATCACTTCGTGAAAATTTAGTCTAGCAGCGGTGAACGAAAATTGCAGCTCGCTTGGGCAAACCGATAAAAAAAGAGATTCCTTAAGGAATCTCTTTTTTTATCGGTAGAGAGGAGACAGCTGAAGTCCTCGGGCTAAGTGTCGGCACACACTCAACCAAGTTATAATTCTTGTGTTTTTAAAATGGCCTTTACATTGGCAACAGATATTTCTGTATAATTATTTATATAATCATCACTTGCAGGCAATTCTTCTTTTTTATGGGTTGAAAGTACGGCAACAACTTTCATTTCAGCATTTTTCGCTGCGGTAATACCAGAAAAAGAATCTTCAAAAACAATACAGCGGTCAACAGGAATTTGCAGGTTTTCTGCAGATTTTAGGTAAACCTCAGGATGTGGCTTATGTAGTTTCACATCTTCGCTGCTCAGTGTGGACGAGAAGAGCTGGCGTATATTCAATTCGTCCAGAATTAAATCCATATTCTCTCGTGGAGCTGATGTCGCCACAGCAAGCTTAAAACCGTTATTCTTTAATTCTGTCAGAAATTCAATCAGGCCCTTAATAGGGGCAACGTGCTCTTTATAAATGACTCTAAAAAGCTGCTCTTTTTCAAATTCAAGGGTCCGCAGTTCCTCAGGGGATATCGGACGTTGAAAGAAATGTTGCATAATGTAACTATTATGCTTACCATACATATGCTGCTCAAATTCCTCTTCTGTCGCCTGTTGTACATTGTGGTTTTTAAAAAAAGCTCTAAAAGCTTCCGCATGGAAAGGGTTGGTGTGGCTGATAACACCGTCCATGTCAAATATCGCTGCGTATTCTGTCATTGAGCTAATATACAATAATTGCCTTATTTGATCGATTTTACTCCTTCATATTCTGGTAAATATTTTCTTCCGACTAGAGAAAGCTTAGATTAAAGCGTCCCTTGTCGCAGCTGCTTACCTCATTATGAAATTGGAAAAAGTCTTCATAAGTACTGGCAGGATAACTGCCTTCAAAAAGTTCCAGTTTTCTGTAGGTGAACAGTTTATTGTCTTTTATTTCTGACCTAAATTCATATTTTCCAAATGGTTTCTCAATAATTTTCTTCTCAGAAGTTATGTTTTTGAGCATATTTTCTGGAAGGGCAATGCTAATGCTATCGATATCGGCGTAGCCTCTTTCAATGAAAATATCTTCCGTTCTATTTCTACTTTCGGCAATGCTGGAATGTGTATTGAATAAATTAGGCTGGATCAAAAGTTTATTACCATTTTTCACCGCATAGTTTTTAATAAAAATATTCAGGTTCTCCTCGATAAATGGATTTTCCTCCTTATGTTCAATATAGTTTACCTGATTAAAATTGATATTGTCTATATTATAGTATTCCGTGAGGAGCTTATTCTTATCATTATTGCTGGCTAAAAGCACGTCCATATGGTTCTCATATTGGGCTCCGTAGAATTTGGTGTTTAAGGTCCCCTGGATGCTTCCGTCTTCCGAAAGTTTTAGGTCGGCATAGCGCAATTGAAGGTTGGTGGAGTTAATGTATTTCGGTGTATGCATGATAACTCCGCCATTTTCGGTACAGGCAACGACATCTCTATCGTCGGTAAAGTCGCTAAGAAAACCAAATGGAAGGTTTTGGCTCGTGCATTCCAGCCAGGTCGTATCATTTTTGAATGGAATACATAGAATGACGTGATTACCGTCCTGGGCATTTGCAAAGGTTTTGTGGAAACTTTCTTTGCGTCTGCCTGCTTCGACAATACAGTAATAGGAAGGGATATTGACGGCCGACAACATGCTTCGCATGTAATTGGCCAGTGCTTTACAATCACCATAACCTAAGCGGTCAACCTCAGAAGCGGGAAAGGGCTCCAAGCCCCCAATACCGATTTGGATGCTGATGTAACGTGTATTTTTTTGTAAGTAATTGTATAGAATCTTTGCTTTGTCCTTATCTGAGCTTGCGTCTTTTGTTAATGCAATAAATTTTTGTTTAGACGCTTCCGTCAAATCGTCTTTTTTGTTCAATAGGCTGTTGGATACCCATTGGCCAAATTCTTTCCAGTCCCCGAAATTTCCTGTCTTACCATAATAAATAAAATTTTTGGGAACGATGAGTACGTTTGTTCTTTTCAGGCTAGGGTTGGGGCTATAAGATTCCTCTTTTTTTGCCGCGATCTGTTCAGCATTCCATGTTTTACTTTCCGTTTTGTCATTTTTCTCTTCTTTGATACTTCCTTTATAATTCGTTGTTTCAATTCGACATTCTGTGCCTATTGGTGCAATAAATTGAAAGCTGCTTTTTTCTACAGATACATTATTGGACACTTCAGGAGTCCAAGATGGAATGATCAAGTTTTGTTTACTCCTAACCTCGTATTGGTATTCGACGGTATAGGGATAGCTATGGTAGTCAGGTACAAATAGTTTTACCCGGGAATCGGCAAACATCGTACTATTGTCCACAGCGCTAATATCTTTGAAATCTTTCGTTGCAATTTTCTTTTGCAATATTCCCATTTCATTATAGATAGCCCCTTTAAGACTCTTGATCTCGGTAGATTTATTATAATATACTGGGAGCGTGGCATACCGGTCTCCATTTTTATTATACACTGTTATGGCACAGGTTATGGTGGTGATGACTTGTTCGGGAGATTTTATTTCTACCACCGTTTTATCATTGCGCACCGTAGCGACAGCCCTGCTCTTTAATGTACTTGGAATATTGGCGACGTCGTAGTTATCTTGCCCAATTGCGAGGATCGGAAGCAGGAAGTATAGTAAGTTGATGAATACGATTTTCATTTTTTACCGATTAATTTTATGTCTAGCTTTTGTTGTTGAATAATACGTGAATACAATTCTTTGAGCGAAAAATACTCATCGACTGAAAAGATGGGTTTGTTGAACGCGAGGCTCTGTAGTATTTCAAGTTGATTGCCATTGACCTGCGTTACATATCTATATTTTGCAGTTGACTCCGGGAGCGCTAACGATGCATTCTGAGGCTTCTCAGCAATTTCATAATGATCAGGAATGGTCAATTTAACGGAGTACAATGTTTTGGATTTAAAACCCATATCAACCGGATAAGTTCTTTCCTGTGCTTTAAAGGGGTTGTAGGAAATCCTGTCAATAATATTTGGAGCCAATACGAGTATGTCTTGTTCCATTTGTTTGGAGACATCTAGGATAACATCAAATTCTTCTATCAATAGTTGATCGATATCCTCCAGGTTTTGAATACTTGATTTTGTTAACGTGATATTGGGCATTTCTTCGTCTAGTTTTTCCCAGTATTCCTCCAAAGAGTTGAATTTGGCAATATGTTGCCGCTTTAGGAGTGCTTTGTTACCGCTACTGCTTATGGTGAGTTTTCCCTTGATTTTAAATTGGTCATTCAGAGACCCTTCCAAGATATAGTTTACATCGGAAGATTCTTGAGCCGTAAGTGGAAACCAATCGGAACTTTTTTTGGAGTAGATGATTCTTCCCCGTTCATTTAAGCATTGTAAAGGGAGCTGTCCAAAAGGTAAATATAAATTGGAGGCATCGAGTTTATACTTTACACCGTCTATATCCACGCAAGCGATGACGTAATCAAAGTCCGATAATACCGGGAATAGGCCATTGGGTGTACCATTTCGACGTGTTGATAAAATAATAGGATAGGCTTCCAGATCTGCCGCCAATAAAGCAGTTACCAGTGCTAAATTGATGTCGCCAATATTCCCGGTTCGTTTTTCCAGTGCTTTTTCAATACCAGTTTCAGCATATTTACCTAAATAATTATTCCATTTTATTTGTTTGTTGATATAGTTATATATCTTTTTTGCTTTTTCTAATTTGGTGTCAGTGGGCGATAGAATTGTTGCTAAATTGGCTTTGAATAAGTCTGTTTTTTTTAATTGACCTCCAAAAGTCTTTTCATTCATGAGGTCTGTATCGACGTCCTTCCAGGTTTTGCTAAATGTCTTCTTGCTGCCTGTGCTCGGATAAAAGATCGATTCAAGCTCATAATAGATCGCAGATTTGAAATTGGTTGGCGAAGTCATGTAATCCTCTTCCATAAATGCCGGAATGTTCTTCATGGTATAGGTCAATTTTGAACAATCCATTCGCAGCCCATCCAGGAAAATAAATTCTTTCAGTGCTTCGGCTTTTTGATCGCTAAGCTTGTAGGGGCCGCGTAAAACTACATTGTAGGCGAAGGAAGCGGGAATAATTGCGATATATTGGCTTTGTATTTTGGGGATATCATCTTGGAATTCCCATGTCTTGAAATTAAATAAATCCTGCTCCAGCGTCCGATAAGACACTTCAATAATAGATCCTTCTTTAATATTCGGAAGGGTGAACTTATTAAGATCCAGATAGGCTGAGTAATTTTCCTTGAAAACTTTTTTATTTTCAAGCTCTGTTTTCTCGATCCTACCATTTTCTAAATTATACGTAACAGCCTTTAGTTCGTCAAAATAGTCACGGACGTAACTCCCGCGTTTATACGAAGGAATTTCAAAATTAGCTTTTTTAAACCCTTCTTTGTTATTGATCCGGATAATTACATGGTATTCATGTTGAAGTTTTACGCGATTATCATAATCATCAACAAAGACAGAGCTCCGTCCAAACTCATTGAGCACGATTGCATTGGCATTGCTATCCAGATCTGTTCGTGAAAAATCTGAAATAGAAACTTTACCAAAGTCAAAAGTCTGGGCTATACTATTTGTATAAATAGAAAATATTAAAAATAGCGTTAAAAACTGGCGCATAACTATAGGTGTAATAATTCACGAATATAAGTTTTTAGCCAAAATTAAACGATACTTCCGGATAATTATTTATCTAGTTGCAAAAGATTATTAATGATTTCGGTGATGTTATCGACCTCTTCACCATCTTCCAGCATAGAGAATGCAAGATAGGTGGCGTAGATTTCAGGACTGAATTTTACGTGCTTATCAGCGATAAACCGGTCGATCTGTTCTTCATTGCATTCAAAATGAATACTTTGTAATTCATTGAAAAGATTGGTTGAGATGGTCTGATGATTTTCACCACAGGCAAATCCTGCAATAATATGGAATAGAAACTTATCGGTTATTTCGTCATCTTCCTTTTTAAACATAGCACGAATATGCTTATAATCGAATTTAGTTTTTGCGCTATTCACAATAGTGTCCCAAATCTGATACTCTGCTTTAGTCTCCATAGCTCGCTTTAAATTTATATTGGTATAAGCAATATAGCAAAAATAATTTGATTTTTGGCAAGGATAATGAAACTTAGTGGTCTATTCAAATAACCGCAATTAGCGGTCTATCTGTAGGCATAAAATTCAGCAGATCCTCAGGTAAAGGAGGGGATATCGATTATGATGAAGAGCTTATGCCTGCAATAAGGTGTAAACTATTTCCCCTAAAAAGCAGCCTAATATCACACCAAATAGAATTGACAAAATCACCTTTAACCAGACTGGGCTTGTTTCTAAAATCAGTTTCATGGAGCAAAATTGCTTTAAAAATATACTTTAATAAAGAATTTTCTCTTTTTTAAGGCTAGCTGTGGCGATACGATGACATGAATTTTGGCCTTTATGGTATGATAATTGAAAATTAATAGTTGGATTCGATTTTTTTAGTAATTTAAGTCGGAAATTGAAATTGTTGAAATAGCCTGATTTATAATTATGATAACACGAATAGTATTGACAATTGTTCTTTTCACTTTAACAAAAGTTGGGCTTGGCCAGCAGGTGAATATGGAGAAAATTCGAAAAGAATATGCGGAGGCCGTGAAGGACGAGGATCTGTGTGAACATAATTTGGAGACATTGACCGAAGGGGCCAAATCGCCGACAGAGAAAGCCTATCTAGCCGCCTATCAAATACTGTTAGCGAAACATATCGGCAATCCATTTAAGAAAGTTGGGCAATTCAAAGAGGGGAAAAAGCATTTGGAAGAAGTGATTAAGGAAAATCCAAACCATATTGAAGCGCGGTTTATACGTTGGAGCGTACAGGTGCATGCGCCTTCTTTTTTGGGCTACAACAATAATATCCTTGAGGATAAAAATTTCCTGGTTAAAAACCTTTATAAATTACCCAATGAAGAGGCTAAATCCATTATTTATAATTATCTCAAAGGCGCCAATCCTTATCTTAAAGGTGGGCAAGTATTTAGCGCTACAGAGTTGAAGGAGCTAGCCCAATAGGACGTTAAAGGTTGTTAATTTGACAAGACTGTGGGGTATTTTGGCTAGAATATTGCGTATCTTGCTATATGAATTAGTTCAACATCTACAAAAAGAGTATATCATGAAGAATTTAGTTTTTCCAATGACTGTATTAACGGCCAGTTTGTTTGTTGTCGGATGTGGTGTCAGCAAAAAGCAATATGCTGGTTTACAGTCCGACTATAGTAAATTGCAAACGGAGCACAGTCAATTGACCAAGCAATATCAGGATGGACAACTTCAATTAGCTGAAGGCCGGACGCGAATCAAGAGCTTAGAAGATCAGTTGGCTTCTGAACGTCAAAATAATGCGGACCTCCGATCAGCTTATGCTGCTTTGCAGAAATCGCTCGATAACAGTATTAATCAGAATTCACAGGGAAATATTAATATTTCTAAGCTGGTTGATGAAATTAACGCTTCAAATAAATACATTAAGCATCTCGTTGAGACGAAAAACAAATCCGATTCCTTGAATCTGGTATTGACCAATAATTTGACAAGATCACTTAGCCGTGAGGAACTGCAGGAAGTTGATGTACAGGTATTAAAAGGGGTCGTTTATATCTCACTTGCTGATAACATGCTTTACAAATCCGGTAGCTATGAAATTAATGATAGAGCCGATCAGACGTTAAGCAAAATTGCGAAAATTATCCAGGATTATAGAGATTATGAAGTTTTGATTGAAGGTAATACCGATACGGATCCAATTTCTAAACCTAATATTCGGAATAACTGGGATTTAAGTACCCTGAGAGCCTCTTCTGTGGTACAGGCTTTACAAAATAAATATGGTGTGGATCCTAAGCGTTTAACTGCAGGTGGTAGAGGAGAATATAATCCAATTGCAGATAATACGACCGCGCTAGGTAAGCAACGGAATCGAAGAACGCAGATTATTATAACCCCTAAATTGGATCAATTTATGGAGTTGATTGATAAGGCCCCGGAGGCTACCGAGGTACCATCGGCACAATAGATTTTAATTAGGTAAATAAAAAAATCCTTTCCAAAATGGAAAGGATTTTTTTATTATCCAAAGAATTTACTTGGATCAAAGCCGTGTTCTTTTAATACATCATCTGGTACACCATTCCAGACTCCAGGTTTATTTCCGGCATAGCCAATATCTTTTACACCCATTTCACTGGTGTAAAATCCTGAAGAAGTCAGGTTGCGCATCAATGAAAAGAAGGCGGCACCTTGTTTCATTTCCGGCCTTGCCAAATCAGGGTAGGCGATATCATCCACCAACGCAAGTTGATCTTTTGCGCTACATTTGATAAATACTGTTCCGTAACGCTTTTTGGACTGGAGGTCGAGCCAACGAAGTCCGCCGCGCATCGGGATTTTATTATCAGGCAAATCTTTTACAATAAATTCGATAAAATCGGGTACTCCCGCTTCCGAAGCGCTTCCTGAAATATTGTCCTTAGGAATAATAATGTCAGCCAAAACAGTGATTGTCGCCATTTCATGTTCGTCGAAAAACTTTTCGGCGTATAATTGTTCTGTGCGTTCATATTCAAAATCCTGGACTCCAGGTAATTTTTTGCCATTGTCTGCTGCTGCATTTTTAGCATCTTTTGAATTGCAGGCTGCGGTTAAAAGACCAGATCCAGCTGCAATTAATCCTAATGCTCTTAAAGATTCTCTTCTATTCATGCTTTTAACCGTTTAATTTTTTCTTTTCTTGAAGTATATATTCTGCTGTTCGCATCGATAAAGCGAGTATTGTCCAGGTCAGGTTTTTGTCACCTTGTTGAACAAATGGTCCCGCATCGACGACATAGAGATTTTTACAATCGTGGGCTTGTCCCCATTTGTTCAATACGGAGGTTTTCGGGTCATTTCCCATTCTTGTGGTACCGCCTTCATGAATAATTTTTCCTGGAGCTTCTAGCCCGTACAATGTATCTGCTCCGGGTATTTTAGAAGTGATGACAGCGCCCATTTCGTGCATAATAGACTGAAATGTCTCTTGCATGTGCTTGGCTTGCGCGATTTCTTCATTGGCCCATTTGTAGTTGAAACGTAGTACAGGAATTCCGAATTTGTCGACTTTATCGGGGTCAATTTCACAATAATTGTCTTTTCTTGCCAATGCCGTTCCGCGTCCTGCCATGCCGACATTTGCACCATAATAGCTGCGGAAATCTTCTTTTAATGCAGTACCATAACCGCCTTTGGCCTTTGACTTTCCAGCTGAATTTTTTGCATGGTCATTTACTTTCGGTACCCAATTCAAAAATCCATAAGATGGCATATGTAAACCACCGCCGTATTCGATGTGGTAACCTCTAGGGAAGTTCAATTTGGCATTATCTTCCCACCATGGTGAATAAATATGGACACTTCCAACGCCATCTTCATTATAACGCTTCCGGTCGAGTAGCTGTGGTAAAAAGCCCGATAAGCTGGCTCCCGTAGAATCGTGGAGATATTTTCCAACTAAACCGCTGCTATTACCAACACCACCAGGATGTGATTTTGATTTGGAGTTTAACATGATCCGCGCACTTTCACAGGCACTAGCACCCAAAATAACGGTTTTCCCCTTAACGGTATATTCCTGCAAATCCTTGGTGTTAACATAAGAAACACCAACTGCAATTCCTTCATCATTTGTAATGACTTCTCTTACCATTGCATTGTCTATCACCTTCAGGTTACCCGTTTTCATCGCTGGAATAACCAGACAAGATGAAGAGGAAAAGTCTCCATAAACTTTACATGCACGACCACATTGCCCACAGTAGAAACAGGTACCTCGATCTTTAATATCTTTTGATACTTCGGTTAATACCGCCCCTCTTCCTGGAATCACTGGAACTCCAGCTTTTTTTGCACCTTTTGCAATATATAGTTCGTTTAAGCGTGGCTTAGGTGGTTTCATAAAAATACCATCGGGTTCGTTATGAATACCTTCTGCCGTGCCATATATTCCGATCATTCGATCTACACGGTCATAAAATGGCTTAACCTCTTCATAAGTAATAGGCCATTCATCCGTTACTCCATCCTTTGGCTTGAAATCGTCAGGTCCCATACGCAATGAAATTCGACCCCAGTGGTTGGTTCTGCCGCCCAGCATGCGTGCTCTAAACCATTCAAATTCAGTTCCCGCTACTTTGCTGTAGGGTTCGCCTTCGATTTGCCAGCCACCAAAGGCTGCGTCAAAATCCCCGAATGGTCTTGTGGTACCCGCACCTCTTCTTGGGGATTCCCAAGGCCAGCGTAGTTGTAACGAATCTTTTGCTGGGTCATAAAAAGGACCTGCTTCCAGCATCAATACTTTAAGCCCCGCATGTGCAAGTATATAACCTGCCATACCACCACCTGCGCCGGAACCAACTACGATGGCGTCAAATAATTCGGGATTTTCTTTAATTTGATAATCTGACATAATTAAATGAAGTAATTAATTGAGAGGCCTGTGCGATACATTTGCCTGAAGGCTTACTATGTAAATGTGGAGGTTCAATTAATTTAATGGTTATTGTTTCATGTTTAAAATCATCGTGAATATATCGATAAAAATTTGTTTTTTTTAATTTAATTTATCGATTTAGCAGATTTTAAATAAAGAATATGGGATTGTTACAAAAAATACTCTGTTTTATTAAAATTTTATGGCGAGCGATACTAAATATTCCGTGTATTTCGTTGCAGCGAAATACACGGCGTTATCTTTTAGAGGTTTTTTAATTTGATGACTTTGTTTATATGGATTTCTTGTAGAAACACTTCATCGTGTGAAATGACGAGTAGGGTACCTTTATAAAGCTGAATCGCTCTGGTTAGCATCAGTATATTTTGAAGATCTAAATTGTTTGTAGGCTCATCAAGGATAATCAAATCGGGAGACTGTTGCTGGATGGTGAGACAGCATACTATCAGACGCATTTTTTCACCGCCACTCAATAGTTGGCAGGGCTTGTCCCAATCGTCTTTTCCAAATAAGAACCGATTGAGTCTAATTTTGATTTCATGTTCAGGTAGCGCGGCGGTATTGAATTGCTGCGCTTGCTCATAAATACTTAAATGTGGAGATAATATGGAATACGTCTGATCTAAATAGATTGCGCGAAATGATTGCCGCTCAATTTTTCCTTGTTCAGGCATTAGTTGGTTGAGAAGGAGTTTAACTAATGTTGTTTTCCCAGATCCGTTCGGGCCTTGGAGTGCGATACGATCCCCACTGAATAATTGAACGTTTATATTATCTTTCCAAAGCTGCTTTGCGTCATAGCTGAAATTGATGTTTTCGGCCTTGATCATACTTTTTCCTGTTGGAAAATTACTGTTTCCCAAATCTATTTTAATTTCATCCAATGCGGATTGTGAACCACGAAGTTCCTGTAGATCCGATCTGATATCTCCAATTTTGTCCTGGTGTACATTTTTAATTTTGGCGGTACTCTTTTCAGCATCATTACGTAACGTATTCATCATTATGCGAGCTACACCTGCCTTCTCCTGCTTTTTTTGACCACGGTTGTTTAGTCTGTTTTGGCGCTCGATTGTTTCTCTTTCTTTCTCTTTTGCGATTTTGATCGCTCTTTCCTTGTGGTGGATATCGTGTTGCAACGCATGGCGTTCGATCTCCTTTTGAGCCTCGTAAAAGGTATAATTACCCCCATATCGCTTGATGCCATTTGGGACCATTTCAGCCATGTCATCCAGTAAATTAAGCAGGGTTCTATCGTGGCTGACAACGACTATAGTATTTTTGCTTGATTGAATCCAATCGTATAGTTGTGTTCTGCTGTCCATATCCAAATGGTTGCTCGGTTCATCAAGAAGAATAAGCTCGGATCGATGAATCTGGATTCCGGACAATAAAACTTTTGTTTTTTGTCCACCACTAAGGGAAGACATTTGCTGAGCCAATTGTATGTTGGGCAGATCCCATTGTTTGAAAGCCTCTTGGCAACGTTCTTCCAAAGCCCAGTCATCTTGAAGTCTATTGAAATTTTCCTCAGACGCATCACCGGCCAATATGGCATAAAGAGCATTCAATTTTTTATCGATTCTAAGTGCTTCAGCCACCGTCTTATGCTCGAATTGTCCAACAACCTGAGGGACATAATAGGTGCTAGCGCTATTATGTATGCTCCCACTGGTCGGCGATAATTCTTTGGCAATCAGTTGTAGTGCCGTTGATTTTCCAACGCCGTTATGACCGATCAGTGCGATTTTCTCTTGCGCGTTTATGTGCAGATTTATGTTCTCAAACAATAAATCTTTATTTGGATGTATATAGGAAAGTTGTTGTAATGAAAGCATGTTGAAATTCTTTAAATGTTAGAAAAGACCATTTGGACGGGTATCGTCAATGGATGGTATTTATTTCGTTCTAAAGAATTTTAATCTTACATGCAGTTTTAACGATGTTGAGCGCTACAAATATAGCGTTTTTATTTTGATGTCGGGAAAGTTTTTGAGGAATAGTCAAATTGTTTATTTTTCTACTATTTGCTTGGGACAAATTGTACTTTTGAAAAAACGAATATTGTGAATAGAGTTCTCCTTATAGATGACGAAGAGAAGCTTCGGAAATTGCTGGCCAAAATTATTAGCCTGGAAGGTTTTGATGTGATCGAGGCTGCTGACATTAAATCGGGGTTAAAAAAGCTTGAAGTCAGTGATGTAGATGTTGTACTTTGTGATGTGAAGCTACCTGATGGTAATGGAGTTGAAACGGCTAAATTAATTAAAGAGCGGTATCCAATTGTAGAGATTATCTTATTGACGGCATACGGGAATATTCCGGATGGCGTTCGGGCGATAAAAAATGGTGCTTTTGAATACATTACGAAAGGAGATGACAATAATCGCATTATACCGTTGCTTTATAAAGCCTGTGAAAAGGTTGCATTAGCTAGAAGGGTGGAGCAGTTAGAAAAACGATTAGGCGACCGACTTTCTTTTGATAAGATTATTGGGAAATCCAGTGCAATAAAAGCGGCCATCGGCATGGCACAAAAAGTTGCTGTTACAAATACAACGGTCTTGCTAACGGGCGAGACCGGCACAGGTAAGGAGGTTTTTGCACAGGCAATCCATCAGGCGAGTTCAAGAAGAGATCGTAGTTTTGTGGCGATTAATTGTGCCGCATTTACAAAAGATTTGCTGGAAAATGAGTTGTTTGGCCATAAATCCGGTGCTTTCACTGGTGCGACTAAGGATCAACGTGGTTTGTTTGAAGAAGCGCATTTGGGGACTATTTTTCTGGATGAAGTCGGGGAGATGGCTTTGGAACTTCAAGCTAAAATTCTTCGTGTTTTGGAAACTGGCGAGTTTTTAAAAGTTGGGGACTCCAAACCAACGAAAGTGGATGTGCGCATCATAGCAGCAACCAACAGAAATCTCGAAACCGAAATTGCATCAGACCATTTCAGGAGTGATCTATTTTATAGGCTTTCTGTTTTCACGATTGAATTACCGCCATTGCGCGAGCGCATTGAAGATATAGCGACATTGGCGCAATACTACGCTGATATCTTTGCTTTAAAATCCAACTTGAAACCGTTGCAGATGACCCCTGAGTTTGTGCAGGCTTTGGAAGGCAACTTATGGCGGGGAAATATCCGTGAACTGAAAAATGTGATTGAACGCAGTGTGATTTTGAGTGAGGGTGGCGTATTAGGTGTGGAGAGCCTTCCTTTTGGTGAACGTGAGTATAGGGAAGGGGCAAACGTCTTGTCAAATTTTGCAATGTCCAACATGGAGAGGCAGCATATACAACGTGTATTAAAACATACGAATGGAAATAAAGCTGAAGCAGCTCGATTGTTAGAAATCGGCATCGCTACTTTGTATCGAAAAATTGAAGAATATCGAATCCAATGAAACTTAAAGCAAAGCTGACATTCGGGGTAGGATTTTTATTTTCTATGATCTTGCTGCTTGCGATAGTGAGTGGGTATTATGTTTATCGATTAAAAAAAGATACCAATAATATTTTAGTCGACAATTATAATACGCTGCATTATTCCAGAAATATGTTGCTGGCTTTGGAAGACCTTCATACGAATGGGAAGAGCATGGCGCTATTTGAAGATAATTTAAGACTCCAGAAGCGCAATGTAACCGAGCCTGGAGAACGGGCGGTGACCGAACGTATAGATCAACACTTTTTGAGTTTAAAGAAACAGGTGAAAGATGCAACAATTGCTGCTGACCTGCACAAAGATATATTTCAGTTAATGTATCTTAATATGCAGGCGATTGAACACAAAAATAATATTGCCAATGCAACAGCTGAAAAAGCAATTTTGGCCATCTCCATTGTGGGTGCGCTTTGTTTTATGATGGCATTTGTATTGCTTGTGAACCTCCCTCTAGCCATTGCTGGCCCAATTGTACAATTAACTGATAGTATTAAACAAATTGCTGCTGGGAACTATAAAAGGAGACTTCACTTTAAGCGAAAGGATGAATTTGGAGAAGTGGCGCATTCGTTCAATACAATGGCTCAAAAGCTCGAGGAATATACAGAAAGTAAATTGGGTAAGATCTTGCAGCATAAAAAGAGAATTGAAGCGCTTATCGATAATATGCATGATGCAGTTATAGGGGTAGATGAAGAAAAAAGAGTGCTTTTTGCAAATGAACCCGCGTGTTTGCTTTCGGGGTTAAAGCACGCCGCATTTGAGGGAAAAAAATTAGCGGAAATAGCATCTTCCAATGATTTACTTAATAAGCTTCTCGATAAGATTGACTCTTTAAATCAGAAATCTGAGCGTCTGGATTTAGTTCAGATCTTTGCCTATGGAAAAGAAAACTACTTTGAATTGGAGGTCATAGACATTAATGTTGTACCAACAGGAGAGGAGAGTACGCATTTTATTGGACAATTTATTTTGTTGAAGAATGTGACAAGTTTTAAGGAACGTGATGTAGCGAAAACAAATTTCATTGGAACGGTATCTCATGAATTGAAGACACCAATCGCATCAATACGTATGGGGATCCAATTGCTCGAAAATAAGCGGATAGGAACGCTGAATGAAGAACAAAAAGACCTGCTTGAGGGAATTGCTGACGATACAGAGCGGCTCCTAAAAATTACAGGGGAACTTTTGGATATTGGGCAGGTGGAGAGCGGCACCATTCAGATGAAGCTGAATCCTGCGGCTATCGGACCGATTATAGATTATGCGCTGTTAGCCAACCGGTCAATGCTTGACCAAAAGCAAATTCACATAGCGCTTGAACTGGAGGAGGATCTTCCGATGGTTTTTATTGATAATGAAAAGACGGCATGGGTATTGACGAATTTGTTGTCCAATGCAATTCGTTATTCAGATAAGGGAGGGACAATTTCTCTTGCTGTAAAAAGAATAGGAGCAAGGGTGCTTTTGCGTGTTGAAGATCAGGGACAGGGAATTCCCGTACAATATTTAGCGAAGATTTTTGATCGCTATTTCCGAGTTCCAGGGAGTACAAAGGGGGGGACAGGTTTGGGATTGAGCATAAGCAAAGAATTTATCGAAAGCATGGGGGGAGAGATTGATGTGCAAAGTGTTTTTGGAACTGGAAGTATATTTTTCGTTTACCTTCCTATTGCGTCGCTTAAACAATCCACTTAGAAAAAGGAAGAGTCAATGAAATGCTCTTCCTTTTTTGCTTAAGAGGGATTTAAAGATCCTGCAGCTTGCTAGGCAGAGGCTGCAGGATAGGCACCCGCTAAAGTTTTATTTCATTGTCATCGATCAGTTTTGCATCACGTGTGTTTTTTTGAACGGCGATAGCTGAAAAAATACTCAATGAGAAGGACATGGCATAGAATCCTTTTTCACTTAGGAGCAGATCCGCATTCCATAAGCCTACGGTTAATAGCACGACGGCGGCAATTGTTGCAAACCAACTTAAACCATAATATAACTCGGTAACTGCTAGTCCTTCTGCTTTATCTCTTACACTTTTTTGAACGGAGATAACGGCAAATAGCGCAAATAGTAAAATTGTAAAATAATACCCTTTTTCATTTAATGCCATTGTTGCATTCCATAAACCTACACAATAGCCAACGGTACCAACCAATAGTGCGGTCCATGAAGCTCCGATAAAGGCGCCTGTTGGTTTAAAGGGGTTTCTTTTGTTTAAATTTCTTTCAGCTTTTTTTTCTTCAATCATGTTTTTTAGCGGTTCCATAATTTTCTTGTTTTAGTTTTAATTTGTTGTTGTTTTATGAT
Organism: Sphingobacterium sp. 40-24; assembly: GCF_001899705.1. Lineage (NCBI taxonomy): Bacteria > Pseudomonadati > Bacteroidota > Sphingobacteriia > Sphingobacteriales > Sphingobacteriaceae > Sphingobacterium > Sphingobacterium sp. 40-24. The sequence continues at coordinate 56,363 of NZ_MKWH01000041.1, forward strand.
TCAAATATCCACAGTAGCTGATTATTTTAAAAATTGATTTTATAAGAATACTGACGATATAATTTTGTTTAATATATTTGTTTAATTCTAAATTTAAGCTATGGCAGACGCGATATCAGATTTGATGTTATTATTGAATAAAGATGATATTAAGGATTTTAAAGCCTTTTTGAAACGAAAGAACAAGCGTAATGATGTGAAAAATATCAAGCTACTTGAGATTATAGAAACTGATGATATAAATAAGCTGAAAAAGTTATATGACCCCATTAAAAATCGGGATGCTTATCACGCGTTGAGAAAGAGGCTTCATGATAGTCTTTTGTTTTTTCTTTCAAATAAGGTTTTTGAACGAGACAACAGTGGGGCTCACGAGGCGTTGCGATTATTTGTTGTGGGGCGTTTTCTATTGGAAAGCGAGTTCATCAAGATTGGATTTAAATGCCTTCAACGGGCTGAGGAAAAGGCTCTTGTTCTTGAACAGTTTAGCTTGCTGAATGAAATCTTGCAAATCAGACTACAATATGCCCATTTAGATTTGACTGTCAATTTGGAATTGCTCATCGATCGTTTTACCGAAAATCAGCAAAAGTTGCAGCGGGAGGCTAAATTTCAGATAGCTTATGCACTATTACGTTCTGAACTGCAGGCTATTCATTTGAAAGCAAAAATAATTGATCTCAATAAGTTGATTTTGAGTACGCTGAGCAAGTACCGTATTTCTTTGGATGATCTCTTATCATTTAAATCACTCTATCAACTTCTGTACATTGCAAATGAGTATGCCGCAATACATCAAAACTATACACTGGTTCGTTCTTTTTTAAAAACAGCAGACAATTTTTTAATGAAGTATGATGAACAATCGGCGCATCACGTATTTTATTATCTTCATATTTTGTACTATCTGGCCAATTTTAATTTGAGGAATGGATTTTTCAACGAAAGCATGGTGTATTTAGAACGCTTGAAAGAAGTTTTATGCCAAGGAAACGCGGTTTTTCGAGCCCAGTTTCAGTTGCGGTGCTATTTGTTGATGGCATTGAATTTCCATTACCTCGGCGATGGAATAAAAGGTCTTTCCGTATTAAGGGCGGGGATTAAACAAGCGCCAGCAAAATCAAACGAGGTTGATCTTGCAGATTTACAGTTGTGTTTAGTGATGTTTTTAACGCAATTTGAAGATAAAACAGCATTGATTGAGCTTCGACAGTTGATTCGAACAGATGCTTGGTACGAGAAGAAAATGGGCATGTTGTGGACGATCCGGAAGAGTCTGCTTGAAATTCTGATCCATATCCAATTCAAACATATCGATTTGGCAACCTTGAAATTAAAAAGCTTTGTCGGTAGGTATAAAAAATACTTACTGAATGTAAAGGAAAATAGAGTGATTGATTTTGTTAAATTGGTGGAGAAATATCTTTTAAATCCTACAATTATTCAAGTGAAATCCTTTCGGGAAGCTGTTGAAGCTCTGGTAAAAAATGAGGAAAATAAGGATTTGTTTGTTATGGGCTTTCTTGCTTGGCTAAAGGCTCTCGTTATGTCTCAAAATCCTTATCAGGTTTTATTGCGTTTGATGAAAGAAGATATATAGATAATTAGTAATAGATATGTAAGATGATCTGTTTCTTTGAGGAATCAATTAGGTCCTGTAGTCTTTTGTAGAATTCGACGTTTACCATAGGGCATCCTTCACTGAGACATACTGGATCAACTTGTTCATCGTAGGGCATGCGGTCATATTTGTGTAGAACGATGTCTCTAGCATATGCATTGCTATTGGAGCTATCTAAGCCATATAATTTATACGCCTTTCCAAATTTCCCATTATACGAGCTGCCGATAGCATAGCTACCTAGCGACGTCGCATGAGAGTTATCCGTGTTGCTGAATTGCAAATGGTTCTTTTTTCCGGTTTCGGAACCGGATCCATGGGCCACCAGGCCCTGATCAAGAATCCGGTCTGTTGTTAGATCGACGACAAAAAAACGATTTCTTCCCGAGGGTCTTCTCATATCCAAGAGAAAGGATATGTCACTATTGTACGTTTTGTTGTTTGTGATGCGTTTTTTTACTTCCTTTATTGCCATCGTATAGCGGAAAGAGTCTGAAGGGGCATTTTCTTCCTTATCAACAACGGCCAAAAGCGTGTTCCTTTGAATGGTTTTGTATGTGATAAGGCCAATGCCAAGGATAATAATCAAAAGAATGATTTTATTCATATAAATAAAGCATAATTCATCAAGTACTTTTGTTAGAACTTATGTCAGTTGTGCAAGAAGCCTATTCTATTTGTTTATAAAATCGTTCGAAGGTTTTCCAGTATTTATCTTTGTAGATGCTATAATCAATTTGAAGAATTTCCCTGTATTGTTCGATTAATCGATCAATCGTTCGTGAGGCTTTTCGGAATTCTGTACAAGCTAAGTAAATTTCCCTTAGACTATCGGCGGTTTCTCTACCGATATTAAGAAATCCAATATCATTTGGAAGACTGTTCATTAATTCTTCTTCAAATTTATCCATTAAATCGTAGATTTCCTGATCGGGCATACCATTGGTTGCCGTTCCGTCATAGCTAATCTTTAATGTAACTATCCAGGGGTGAGAAGCTTTTCCATCCCAGTCTAATAAGGTCGTATTTATGATGGCAAATATGGGTAAGTCATTCTCCAGGGTGCCCTCAAAAGCGGTGTATGTATCATCTGCAGTTAGGTGTCTAACGTCGGTATATTTTTCCACAAATTCCTTTTCCCGCCAGATCAAATAGTCTTTTAATTTAAGTAGTGGAATCAGCTCTTCTGCTGCAAGCTCTTTTGAGGTTACATTTAGGTTGTCTATGGCTATAATCGAGTTCAATTCACCAATGTAATTGTCGAGAAATATTTCTATCCCATGGGAAATATTGGCTTTATGCTCTTCCGTATAATCGGGGTGAACAATAACAATATCAACTTCATCCGGATGGTATTTATGTTGAATGGGGTAAAAAAACATATCCTTGATGTCAAAAGTGAAGCCATACATCGTGATTTTGAATTTTTCCATATCCGCAATAGCGGGTTTTAATGCGGTAAATTTCCAATGCGCTAATGCTGGGGCAGAAGCGATCAGATGTTCTACGAACGCAATGTTTTTGATGGCACCGTCTGGGGTGATCACAAGTTCTGCAGTGTTATTGTCGTACATTCCCGTTAGGAAATATAGCTCCTTACGAAGAGCATCGATCTTCGGCGAAAGTTTGCTGAAAAAATGCTGATCAATTTGTTCTCCAGCCTTGACGATTTGAAAAAATGCCTGTTCGTTTTTTTTAAACCAATCCCAAAAATCCGTTATACTGTCCTTTTTATTTTCTTTTTTACCAAAAATAGTGTTCAAAAATCCCATAATTAATAGCTGTTTGATTGAATAATCAACGTGCGTATCTGTTACTCAAAGCGTTTTTTATAACCGTAGCGGAGAAAATGATCCGAATGAAACCATCATGAATACCTCTGCTCCTAAATTTAATTATATAATTACGATCCGGCAAGGGAATTTAAGTTTAAAAAAAAATGAACAAACAATTGTGTAGGGAGTTTGTTAGGATTATTGTTGGAATTAATAAATTAAAATTGGTCTTATGAAATTGAGCAAATTAACATTTTGTCTATTGGCAACTACGGTTGTACTTTCCTTCACGGCATGCAAATCAGGTTTGTCTGATGATAAGTTGGAAGAAAAGATCGAAAATGCACTCACGGGGCGTAAAACAGTCGACGTTGAAGTTGAAAAAGGGAAAGTTATCTTAAGTGGTACAGTTGCTTCCGAAGAAGAAAAGCAACAAGTGGAATCGATTGCTAAAACAGCAGGTGATAAAGACGTCAAGTCTATTCAAAACAATATTATCGTTAGCGCACCAGTGTCTTCAACGCCAGCTCCTATTGAGGTATCCAATAATGATGCGGTACTTGGCGCAGCAGTGAATACGTTTATGAAGGATTTTCCTACAGTACAGGCCAGTGTAAAGGACGGTGTGATCGCAGTTACAGGTACTTTGGAGCAAGCTAAGATAATTACTTTAAAACAAGGTTTGGATAACTTAAATCCCAAAAAAGTAGATTTAAGCGGTATTGTTGTCAAAAAATAAACTAGTGAAATTATGTCATTGCAGGAAAAATATAAGGTTCTTTTAGATACGGCACAGTCTTCAGGTGTAAATGACTTGAACTATGCCGAAATGGATGGCGTATTACAAATTCGTGGTACCGCACCAACAGCAGATGTGAAAAATAAGCTCTGGGAAATCTACGGTAATATAGATCCTAATTTCCAAACCGGAGATGTGGTCTTAAATGTAGATGTGGCTACAGAAGTGCCCGGAAGCCAGGTGAAAGTTATAACAGAAAATAGCAATTTGAACATTCGAAAAGGTCCCGGTACAGACCAGCCTATCGTGGGAAAAGCTGCTAAAGGAGAAATCATCACATTGATTAGTAAGGCTAATGATCAATGGTGGTTGGTCAGAACCAAAGATAATGAAGAAGGGTATTGTTATGCACAATATTTAGAGTCTGTTTAGTTCTCGAATGTTATTCATACGATGGGTACCAGTACGAATTGGTTTTGAAAAAAGGGGAGTTATTGATAAATAACTCCCCTTTTTTCATTTCACGATTAAGCTTGTCTGTTCTGCAATATGAGGGTACTACAACATCTATCGTATTGGGGAATTGTTTGGAAAATCAACTGTACTTTAATTTTTGGTGTAATAATTGTATTACTATAATTGCAACAATTTTATTACATTATGTCGAAATCACGTTTTATCCTATTATTATGCTTGTTTTTAGCTGTTCAGTTGGGAGTTGCGCAAGAGTATGTTCGCTTGGACAAAGATCGTTATCAATTGCATTTGTCGGAATATCCAAAGGATACCATCCGGATACTAGAAAAAGGTAAGGAGACGAAATTGAAACAGGGTAAATATATTCTGCAGAAGAATCAATTTATGGGACTTTCCAATGCATTTATTACCATTAATCAGGATGGCATTGTCGACGGTGATTTTAAAATTGAAAAAGATGGGCGTACCGGTGATGTTATCGTACGGCATGGTGTGCTGGAGCAAATGAATGTGAGATCTGCTGCCTTGCCAGACTTTCAATATATGATAACGGATAGTTCAAGTGTGCAGCGTAATTTTAAGAATGGGAAAATCAGTCAGGAAAAGACGGTATTCTACCGAGCTGCCAATAGGGGCAAAAAAGTGACAAAAGTCTTTTTTGATAATTATTACACGGTTGAAAATGATTTTGACCATACCAGAGCCGACTATCGATTAGACAATACGTTGATGTACAGTGCCAAATTGAATTGTGGTGGTCAGGTACAGGAATCAAAGTCATTTGATGCCAATGGTCAATTACTAAAACATACCTATCGGAAAGCTAAAATTGATTACACGGATCTATATCAGAATAATAATCTTGTTGAGCGGAAATATAGCGTTAATAACTGCTTTTACCATGAGTATTTTAAGAATTCATTGTTAGTGCAAAAGGTCGTGGAGAAAAAGGATAAAGGGAATACAGAAAAGTATGTTTATAATGGAGCGGGAAAATTGATGGGTAAAAATACGGGTGGATAATTTAAAAATGCATATCCAAGCAAGTGTGGATGCGAATATTTTTGAATTTAAAAAATATAGCGCTACCTTTGTCAAACAATGAAGAAAATGAACAACATATTACGTCTTCCATTTTTCTTTAATTATTATCGCCCGATAATCGTTCGGGACCCCTATGCCTATTAAATTAAGAAATTCAATTATTATTTATAGCTAAGCCCGAACATAACGTTCGGGCTTTTTTTATTTTATATCACACCATGTTAAAAGAGTTAGCAGAAAATATCGAGATTATTTTACCGAAGGAGGGACTTGCATCGAAGTTGAAGGAGGCTGAAGAAAAGAACCGACCACTGATTATAAAACTTGGTTTTGATCCAACAGCTCCGGATCTTCATTTAGGGCACGCTGTTGTGTTAAAGAAACTACGGCAGTTTCAGGAACTGGGGCACGAAATCGTGATCCTCGTTGGTAGTTTTACAGCCTGTATCGGCGATCCTACAGGAAAAAATAAATCCCGTAAGCCTTTGTGCCAGGATGCGATCGCTCACAATGCGGCAACCTACATTGCGCAACTGTCTAAAATTATTGATGTTTCAAAAGCGAAAATTGTTTTTAATGGAGACTGGTTGGATCAATTAAATTTTGCAGCTGTTATCCAGCTGGTATCGAAAGTCACTGTTGCACAGTTGATGCAACGACATGATTTTAATAAGCGTTTTAACGAAAACCAATCAATAGCCATGCATGAATTGCTTTACCCGATATTGCAGGGCTTTGACTCCGTACATGTCAATAGCGATATCGAAATGGGGGGAACGGACCAGCTATTCAATTGCGCGATGGGCCGGCAGCTGCAGGAATCATTTGGACAGGATCCGCAAATCGTGCTGTGTATGCCGTTATTGCGCGGGCTGGATGGAAAAGAAAAAATGAGTAAATCATTAAACAACACGATTGGTCTTTTGGATGAACCGAATGAAATGTTTGGTAAAACCATGTCTATTCCTGATCATTTAATTCCGGAATATATTGACTTGACTACTGATTTCAATCAGGAAACCAAACTTAGCATGAAAACCCGTATTGAAATGGGGGAAAATCCAATGGAAATTAAGAAACTTATTGCACAGAATCTAGTTGCTCAATACCATGGCGACGAGTTTGCTACCAGTGCTGTTGATTATTTTGTCAGGCAATTTCAGCGCAAGAAATTGGAAGAAAAGGTCTTTGAGGAGGTATCGGGTCAACTATTGCGCGACCAGTTTGGTGAACAAGTTAAGCTGGTCGATCTATGTCATTTCCTAAAGGGGGGAACAAAGTCAGCTATGCGAAGATTGATTATAGGCGGTGCGGTGCAGATTGATACGACAAAACAGCTGAATGCGGAGCTAATGGTTGACTTGAACCTGTGTTTTAAAATTAAATTAGGAAAAAGAACTTATTTTAAAGTTATTTAGTAAGGTTTTTGAGGGTATACTTTTGTAATATTTTGCTAAAAGCCGTAAATTAACGTAAAGATTCTTTCTTAAACCATAAATAATTTCTACCTTCATATAGGAGTCTCATACTTTATTTTCATACCAATTATAGATGGAAACATATAATAACATTGTTTTGGAGCGGTTGCCCAAACATTTGAAACGCTATGTAGTAGCCCAACGATATGAACGTTACACCGCGCTGGATCAAGCATTGTGGCGTTATGTCATGCGTCAGAATTATTCTTTTTTAAAAGATGTAGCCTATTACCCCTATATTCCTGGATTGAAGAAAGCGGGATTATCCATTGCGACCATCCCGAACCTACAGGACATGAACGATAGTCTAAAATTAATTGGCTGGGGGGCAGTGACAGTGGATGGATTTATTCCGCCGGCTGCTTTTATGGAATTTCAGGCCCATCGCGTACTTGTTATTGCTGCAGACATACGTCAATTGGAACATATCGAATATACACCGGCACCAGACATTATTCACGAATCTTCTGGACATGCACCTATAATCGGTGAGCCAGATTATGCGACCTACTTGCAGTATTTTGGGGAGGTTGGTACAAAGGCACTTTCTTCGGGGAAAGATTTTGAACTCTACGAAGCTATTCGTCACCTATCTATTTTAAAAGAACACGCTACAACAACGGCGGCTGAGTTGGCGGAAGCAGAGAAAAATTTGCAGATCATTCAAGATAATATGGGCGAGCCTTCGGAGATGGCATTGTTGAGCAGGTTGCATTGGTGGACTGTGGAATACGGACTTATTGGAGATCTTCATAACCCCAAAATTTATGGAGCTGGTTTACTGTCTTCCATTGGAGAAAGCGCAAGCTGCATGCAGGAAGATGTGCCTAAGTTGGCGTATGGTTTAAATGCAATCGAATATCCTTATGATATTACCAAACCACAACCACAGCTATTTGTTACACCGGATTTTGAACACCTAAAGCTCGTATTGGATAAATTTGCTGATACCATGGCTTTTCGCGTAGGGGGCAAACAGAGCCTTGACAAGGCAATAGACTGTAAAGCTGTTTGCACTGTGGAATATAGTTCCGGTTTGCAGGTGTCGGGCGTTTTTAAGTTGGCCAACGCGGATAAAAATCTCTCTTATATTCAAACACAAGGACCTACAGCTTTGGCTGTAGCGGGTAAACAACTTGAAGGCCATGGTATAAATTATCATAGCGAAGGGTTTGGCTCTCCGGTGGGACACTTGCTAAATGCCGATCGTAACTTAGCCGATTTTGATGAAACAACATTGATTCAATATGGTATAGCGGAAGGGCGGCAGTGTTCGTTAAATTTTGCTTCTGGGATTATTGTATCAGGAATTGTTCATCAGATTGTACGTCAATTGGGCAAAATTGTTTTGATTTCATTTACAGGATGTGAGGTTTACCGTAACGATAGGGAAGAGGTGTATTTTAAGCCTGAATGGGGGACATATGATATGGCTGTCGGAGCGGAAATAGTATCTGTATTTGCAGGCGCTGCAGATAAAGATGCCTATGATGCGCTGGAAGAGCATTTGGATCAGAATCTATCTACAATACCTACCGAAACGGAAGATGTAAAACTAGTGAATTGTCATGCTGCGATACGGAATTTGCGGGACAACGGTTTTGATCAGAAAGTATGGCAGGAGATTTTCAGTCAATTGGGACCGGAAAATGCCGATCACTGGTTAGGTTTGGTTGAATTATTTGAAATTGCCTGGGCTAATGATGAAGAGCAATTATCTACTCAGGCCGAACAGAGGCTCTTGGAATTTATTACCCTATATCCAAATTTGAAAAAACTGATTGATGATGGATTACGTGTTGCTAAGGAGGAAGATTTAAATAATCACTAGGTTAGATGATTGTGGATTATTATCGTAAATCATGTAAAACTTTCTATATTTGCGGAAACAAAATTAACCGCATTATTTTTAATGAATGATAAGTATACTCCCGGGAGACACTTGCTTTTGACTTTGCAAGTTGAGGACGTATTGTTATTAACTAGTTTGGATCCATTTTTGGAGTTTACGAAAGATCAGATTAAGGTCAATCATTTAAACATTGTTGGCACTTCGACGCATACTTTTCAGGGGGGAGGATTTACAGCTGCAATTTGCTTAATGGAATCACATATATGTATCCATACGTGGCCTGAGTTTGGACAACTCACATTGGATATTTATTTGTGCAACTATCTGAAAGATAATAGTGATAAAGTCTTTCGATTAGGCCGTCTTTTCAAGGACTATTTTAATGCCATTGTTATTAACGAAACAGTCGTAGATAGATAGTATATGGAAGTTGTTTGTGCTGACTGTGGCCATGTTCATAAATTTATTGTGGATGTATCGGATTTCTCTGGTTTTGTATGTGTCAACTGCCATAGTTATTTTAAAGGTACAACACTGGCAACGCTGACGTTTGTCAAAAAGTTTGAAGTTCCCAAAATCTTGCAATGGGCTAAATTGAATGAATCCATTCAATTTAAACGGATGAATTATAGGATTATAACCAAAATTCTTAGACTTACGACAACAGGGGCTTATGGCAATGAATATGTAGGATTAAATAATGGTAATAAAAATCCGATTTATTTAGCCGATGGTGTTGATTATACAAGTGTTCTACATGCTATTTCCAAGAAAAAGGTGATCGTTACCCCCGATAGCCTTTGTAAATTCGAGAGAGGAAATTATGATTTAACATATACAGATCGCCAGCGCGTCATCTATGCCGAAGGTTTTGTGTTTGAAGATTTAGATGCTGAATCTACTGTCAAGACCTATCTTCGAACGATAGATGAAGATCGTTTTATTTCAGAGGAGTTTATAGACGATGATATCGAATACTATCAAGGTTCTTATATTGACGAGAAGTCATACTTTAGTCTATTTGATTTTTATAAAGATTATAAATTCAAAAGTGACCTTGTAGGGCGACAGTTTGAGAAACTTGGGGTTATTTTGGTCTTATTACTAGCATCCATCTTTCTTGCATTAAATTTTAAACAGATCGGAAGTGATGTCTATACTTTTGATGAAACGTTTAAGGTAAAGAAAGCCAGTAGCGAATTTATAGGGACATCTTTTGAATTAAAAGGAGAGGTTTCAAAAACATTGCTGCTTGAAGGTATATCTGAATCTAAAAATTATCCTCTTTTTCTGGAGATTAAGCTGGTAAATGAAAAAACAAATGCAGTGATCCAAACAAATTCTTTTGTACATGAATATAATGATATTAATTATGCGAGAGGATTGACTGTAGATTTTTGTCGTGTGGAGCCCGGTATTTATCATCTTGTTTTCGTAACATCGTTATCCAATGCTTCCCGAGATATGGCGCTTGATGTCGAGCTCTCTGAGGATTATAAATTAACTTATGGAGGTACAAGCTACATTCTCCTGATCTCCTTTTTGGTAGGAGCGATTATTTTATTGTGGGTCTACCGCTATTGGTCCTCAGAATTAAAAAATAAAGATTTTTTTATAAGACTTGATCACGTAAATCTTTTTAGTATTTTAAAATTTAGAGGTTTAGGGTTTGTTTTATTCATTTTTGTTGCCGCGTTTACTGTAATAACAGTCCTTGTTAATTCGTCGACCAGTTGTAAAACAACAATCAGCACAAATACATTGGAGGATCATACCTATACGGGTTCTAGAGGACATTACTACCGATCATATTATGATGAAGACGGTTCTGGTCATAAATAAAAACAATATAAACATGAATTACGAATTATTTTATAAAGGAGTAGCAGCTTCATTAATCTACTCAATTGTGGGGATAGCTGTATTGTTGTTGGCTTATTGGCTTATTGAGCGTTTAACCCCGGAAAAATCCTGGGAGGAAATTGTACAGAACAAAAATATGGCCTTGGCGATTGTTTTTGCTGCATTTATTTTAGGAATATCTATAATTATAGCTGCAGCAATACATGGGTAAGAGAAATAATCTGCCCATATTTCTTTTATTGGCAGTGTTTATCATTGCGACTTGTGGTCTGATCTATGAGCTGGTTGCTGGCGCATTGGCGAGCTACCTATTGGGAGATTCTGTTAAGCAATTTTCATTTATAATTGGTACATACCTGTTTTCAATGGGGGTGGGATCGTTTTTGGCAAAGTATATTACCAAAAATTTATTTGATCGATTTATCGATATTGAATTGATGATCGGACTTATTGGTGGTTGCAGTTCGGTCGTTTTGTTTTTGATGTTCCAGCAGATCGAACATTTTCAGTTTGTGCTCTATTTCTTCGTGTTTCTGACAGGCTGCCTCTGTGGAATGGAAATCCCACTGCTCATGAATATTTTGAAGGATAGAATACAGTTTAGAGATTTAGTTTCCAATGTTTTTGCCTTCGATTACATTGGCGCTTTGATCGCTTCGGTTTTATTTCCTATACTGCTTATCCCAAAGCTTGGCGTTATGGGTACATCGTTATTTTTTGGTATTATCAATATCTTGGTTGGTGTATTTTTATCGTTCTACCTTTCAAAAAAATTGAAAAATCCAATTTGGATAAAGATAAAATCTGTTTCTTGTTTGGGATTGCTATCCATCGTTTTTTTTTATTCAGATGATCTGTTGAAGTATTCCGAAAGCCAATTATATGGGAATAATATTATTTACAAACATTCTACGCCCTATCAGCGTATAGTCTTGACAGAAAATAGAGGTGATTATCAGTTGTTCCTAAACAATAATCTACAATTTAATACGAAAGATGAATATCGTTATCATGAAGTATTGGTGCATCCAGCCATGTCCATGGCTAAAGATGTTTCCAGTGTTTTAGTTTTTGGAGGAGGGGATGGGCTTGCTGTCAGGGAAATCTTAAAATATCATGAAGTCAAAAAGGTAACGTTGGTCGATTTAGATGAAGGAATGACAAGATTATTTAAGACGAATGAGTTGTTGGTTCGGTATAATCAAGGTTCGCTAAACGATCCTCGGGTAACTGTCATCAATCAGGATGCTTTTATATGGGCCAAGTCGGCAAAGGATAAATATGATGTCATGATTATTGATTTTCCAGACCCTTCTAATTATAGTTTAGGGAAGTTGTTCACCAACAGCTTCTATCAAACGTTGGCAGCTCTAATGACAGATAACACCATGGTCTCGGTACAGACAACTTCGCCCTATTTCGCTCCCAAATCTTATTGGTGTATACATGAGACCATCGGTTCGGTTTTTCCGAATAATATTGCATATCATACTTATGTACCGTCATTTGGAGAGTGGGGTTTTTGTTTATTCGCTATGAATATGCAGCAACGCTTTACTCAATTACGTCGCCGTGTAGATAAAGTTCGTTATTATAATTATAAGGTTGAAGAATTGACAAATTTTCCAGCTGATATGCGTACAACGGAAAAGGTAGAAATAAATCGATTGGATAATCAAATTTTAGTGCGGTATTTTGATGAGGAATGGGGTAAAATCTAATCAATCAAGGCGAGGATTTCTCAAAGCTACAGTTTTATTGGCGCTCGGTGCTCAATTCTTACAGGCCTGTCGAACGAAAATGAACCATATTTTTCTGCAGCTAACGGGAACCAATCATATTTTGGGGCACCGGCTTCGATTTCCGGATTTCCCCGCTTCGACCGAGGTAATGGAAGTACCCATCCTGATTGTGGGTGGCGGCATAGCTGGGCTTTCAGCTGCTTATCGTCTACAACAGAAGGGCTATTCTGATTTCATCCTTTTGGATTTAGAAGATGAGGTTGGAGGAAATGCCCGGAATGGTCAGAATGCACATAGTGCTTATCCTTTGGGTGCACATTATCTTCCTATTCCCAATGCCTCCAATAGGGAACTGCTTCAATTTTTGGAAGAATCGGGAATTATAAAAGAATGGACTAGCACAGGCAAGCCCATTTTTGATGAAGAACAGCTTTCGTTTGCACCGCATGAAAGACTGTTTATTCATAATGTATGGCAGGAGGGAATTGTGCCCAGCTATGGGATTTCGGATGCTGAATCCGCAGAACTTGCGCGGTTCTTTCGGCAAATGCAAGATTTCAAAAAGTTGAAAGGTGCCGATGGTAAATATGTATTTGATATTCCCATGCGTAATGCTTCACAGACCCATGATCGAACGGTTCTTGATGGGCAGGATATGCTATCTTGGCTGAAAAGTCAGGGATATCATACCGAAGCTCTTCTGGAATATGTAAATTATTGTTGCCGAGATGACTATGGTACTGGAATAAAGTGTACTTCTGCATTTGCAGGGATACATTATTTTGCAAGTCGCAAGCACGATTGGGACGACTATCAGGATCTGGTGTTGACTTGGCAAGAGGGAAATGGGCGGCTGGCCTCTCATCTCAAAAAATATGTCAAAGGAAAAGTCTTGAATAAGAATATGGCCTTTCGGATTGACTTCAAAGCCGAGAAAGTAGAAGTTTCTGTATATGACGTAGCTAAAGCAATTACGAAAGTTATAAAAGCAGACCGTATTATAAATTGCTGTCCCCAATTCGTCAACCAGTATTTGTTACCGAATAGAACTTCAATAACTAGGGAATTTCATTATGCGCCCTGGATTGTAGCTACGATTGTCTTGCGTCGCTTTCCTTTCACTGATGGTGTACCTCTTTCTTGGGAGAATATCATCTATAAGGGGCATGGTTTAGGATACGTTTACGATCAGCATCAAAGCCTAAAGCAATTCAATAGTCCATTTGTAATTAGTTATTATCACAGTTTAGGAGATGGCGATTTAAAACAAAATAGAAAGCAGTTATTTGCTTGGACGGATCAACAATGGAAGAGCTTTATTTTAACTGATCTTGAAAAAGCTCACTATGGAATAGAGAAGGAGATTATTAGTATGGAAATATTTAGACATGGGCATGGTATGATTAGCCCAGTCAAGGGATTTTTGACTTCACAAGCGCGTACTGAACTAGCAAAATCGATTGAGGGCAAAGTATACTTTGCACACTCCGATTTAAGCGGAATTTCGATTTTTGAGGAAGCTTTTTATCAAGGTTTAGATGCCGTAGATCAGCTGATTGCCGATTTTAGTTAAGTGCGCATTATGACAAATCTAATTGTCTGTTGAGTTTTCACTTTCCATATGTTTATTACAACACAAGGAAAGTGAAATATCTTTATATTCTAAGATACTTTAATATTATCCCATTAATAAGATTTGCCACGCTTCATGAAGTTTGCCTGCATCTAATAGTTGGGCAGCGTATTCGTGAACTTTTTGCGTGAATTTTGATGGGCTATCTTCGAAGTTTAGCTTCAGATAGTTGAAGTATTTATCTTCTTGCTGTGGGTCTTTTAATGTTGGTTGTGTTTCAACATTAGCCAGCAAGCCCAGGTGATTTCCGGTCAATACAGTCGAAAATCTAATTTTTTCTGGAAGTTGATCTATGCCAATTCCTAGGCTACGGAGTGGCTTCGGTACAATAAATAGGTTTTCGTCGGTTACACGACAATACCAATCACCACCGAGCCTTGCTACCAAATCCAAATCTTTTTGTTGAATGGTATTGTTCTCGCCCAATAAGTGTTTATGAACATGCATATAGAGGATCTCGGCGACAACGAGATTGCCAGCTCCTGGCTCATCGCTTAATGCGACAACTTCTCTGACCCGGCATTCCAGCTGGACTGGGGATTCGGCTACACGGGGCGGCGCCACTTGAATAGAGGCGATAGGCGTAAAACCCGACTTATCAAATTCATTTATTTCCTTGGCATATTCGGTGCTGGCAAGGGATTGTTGCTGGACCATAGCGTAGTTAACGATATTGATGACAACTTCATTAACCTCCTGGATATTATCCAATGTATGTTTGGTACTACCATCACGCATCCTTCGCAATGGAGAGAAAACACAGATGGGCGGCTGATGGGACATCAGGTTGAAATAGCTGAAGGGGCTTAAATTTATGTTTCCATTGCTATCGATCGTGCTTGCAAAACAAATTGGCCGCGGTGCAACAGCGTATTTAATTAAATTATCTATAATCGCTTTGTCTTTAACAGATTCAAAGGTGATGGTTTCAAAGGAAGAGGTCATATCCGTATATTTATGAGTGGTATAATACAATAGAATTGGAAAGTTTTCCGAGCGCCGTGATTTCGAGTTCAATCTCATCGCCAAGGTTGAGCCACTGGTCTTTATGATTAGGATCCGCTATGCGTGCGGTACCATTGAGCTCAAGAAAGCAACCTGTTCCGACTGTTCCAGAGCCGATTGTATCACCGGGGTAAAGTTGTACACCATAGGAAACCCGCTCAATAATTTCTGCAAAAGTCCAGTGCATGCTCGCAAAATTGCCCGCTGAGACTTGCGTGCCGTTTACTTTACAAGTCATATTGAGCGCATAACAGTCGCCAGTATGTCCTGCTGCAGGTTGAACTTTATAAGGTTCCAATTCATCCTTAGTCACCAAGTAAGGTCCAATTGCTGTTGCAAAATCTTTGCCCTTGGCAGGGCCCAAACTCAATTTCATTTCCTCCATTTGAAGTTTTCTGGCACTAAAATCATTCATAATCATATAGCCTGCAATATACTCATCCGCCTGCGCAGCGGGAATATTTATTCCCGGTTTATTGATGACTATTGCAATTTCTAGTTCAAAATCCAGTTGATTTAAATGCAGGGGCATGCATCGAACGGGGCCAGGTCCTTGTATGGACTGATGGTTGGAGAAATAGAAAACAGGAAATTCATCAAATTCAGGGATCATATCCAGCCCGCGGTTTCTTCTCGAGGTTGCGACATGCTGTCGAAATGCGTAAGCATCACGAAAAGATGCTGGCTGCGGCACGGGTGCGATGAGTTGGATGTCATCTAGTAGATGATAGGGCCTGTTTATAGCGCCGCGGCGCAAAGCTGTTTCAAGGATTTGTAGCTGATTCATGGTATCTTCGCCACCTTTGAGGAAGTCCGACATCGTTGTGGGAAGGTTTTGATCGATGACTGAGCAACTATAAAAGCGGTCGTCTATAACAATGCCCAATTCTTGTTGACCATTTTTAGTGCTAGTGACAATTCTCATATATGAAGTGTTCTATTTGGTTATTCAATGTTGTTAGCATTCGACACAAATATATTGTATAAGATTTGAAAAAAATATTTCTTCTCTTGAAAACAGAAAAATATTCTTACCTTTATTAAAGCATTATAAACTATAAAAAATGATCAATCGTGGTGTACATCGCTTTGCGTCCTCCATGCCCTATGTTGCTTTTAATAAAGCAATCATAGCTGATATCGTTTTTGCACAATACTAATCTTCTCTCTTACTACTTGTCGATAGTTCTATTGGCAATTTGGATATTCATTTGATTTTATAACCGTTTAAATCGTAGAATTATGCCATTTTATGTTAAACAAGGGCAAATTCCAATGCAGCGACATACTGTTTTTAGAAAGCCCGATAACACGCTTTATGCCGAGGAATTAGTATCCACACATGGTTTTTCCAGTCTTTATTCCTTAGTGTACCATTGTCATCCACCCACACTCGTTAAACAAATCAGCGAACCTTATGATGTGTCTCCCCGGATTGCCCGCGACAAACATCTTAAACATACCAGTCTAAAGGGATTTCAGGTACAGGCAAAAGATGACTACCTCGAAAGCAGGACCCCTGTGTTGGTTAATCAGGACTTACATATATCCTTAGCCGCTCCCCGTCGGTCGATGGATGACTATTTTTATAAAAATAGCCAGGCAGATGAGATTGTCTTCATCCATCAGGGGATGGGAAAACTCAGGACTGGATATGGGAGTATCTCCTTCAAGTATGGAGATTATTTGGTAATCCCCCGAGGAACGATTTATCAAATGGAATTTGAACAGGAAGATAATCGGCTGTTTATTGTTGAATCATTTTCTCCTGTACGTACGCCCAAACGTTATCGCAATGAATTTGGTCAATTGATGGAACATGCGCCCTTTTTTGAGCGGGACATTCGGGTACCTCAAAATTTGGAAACTTTTGATGAACTGGGTGACTTTGAAGTGAAGATCAAGAAACAAGGGATGATTTATCCGTATGTTTATGGGAGCCATCCATTTGATTTTGTTGGCTGGGATGGCTATCATTTTCCATGGGCATTTTCGATTCATGATTTCATGCCGATAACAGGCAAATTGCATCAACCGCCACCCGTTCACCAGACCTTTGAAACAGACAATTTCGTATTATGCAGTTTTTGCCCTCGTATGTATGATTACCATCCGCATTCGATTCCAGCACCATATAACCATAGTAATGTAGATTCAGATGAAGTCCTATATTATGTGGATGGCGATTTTATGAGTCGAAAATCTGTGGAAAGGGGACAGATAACGTTACATCCAGGTGGTATACCACATGGACCTCATCCAGGGACGGTGGAAAAAAGCATTGGGCAAGTGAAAACCGAGGAGTTGGCCGTGATGATCGATCCTTTTCGACCACTGATGTTGACCCAAGAAGCACTCGATATAGAAGATTCAGATTATTATAAATCTTGGATGAGTTAGGAAAAATAAACGAATAACCTTTATATAAATTATGGCAAATACATTTGCAGAAAAGATTGCCCAAGCGCAAGATTTTCTACCGATTAATGGCACAGATTATATTGAATTTTATGTTGGCAATGCCAAACAGGCTGCACATTATTACAAAACAGCTTTTGGTTTCCAGTCGGATGCCTATGCCGGACCGGAGACAGGTGTTCGAGACCGTGTATCCTACGTGTTAAAACAAAATAAAATACGTTTAGTGCTTACCACGGCATTGAAATCTGACCATCCTATAACAGCGCATGTTAAAAAACATGGTGATGGTGTCAAAATATTGGCTCTTTGGGTCGATGATGCACGAAAATCATTTGAAGAAACAACAAATAGGGGAGCGAAAGTCTATCAGGAACCACAACTTCTGAAGGATGAAAATGGAGAAGTTTGGACAGCAGGCATTTATACCTATGGCGAAACAGTTCACATGTTTGTTGAACGCCGCAATTATTCTGGTCCATTTATGCCAGGATATGAAAAATGGGAAAGCGATTACAATCCAACGGAAACCGGACTGCTTTATGTTGATCATTGCGTAGGTAATGTCGGATGGAATAAGATGAATGAAACCGTAAAATGGTATCAGGATGTAATGGGCTTTGTCAATATTTTATCTTTTGATGACAAGCAGATTAATACAGAATATTCTGCTTTGATGAGTAAAGTGATGAGCAACGGAAATGGCTTTGTGAAGTTTCCGATCAATGAGCCTGCCGAAGGAAAGAAAAAATCGCAGATAGAAGAATACCTTGAGTTTTATGAGGGTGAAGGTGTACAACATGCGGCTCTGGCAACCAAAGATATTGTGGCAACCGTGCGGGAACTTAAAGCAAGGGGAGTAGAATTTTTGGGTGCTCCTCCCGAAGCATACTACGATATGTTGCCCGAGCGAGTTGGAAAAATTGATGAAGAGATACGGATCATCCAAGAACTGGGCATTCTAGTTGATCGTGATGAAGAAGGTTATTTGCTACAAATTTTTACAAAACCGGTAGAGGATAGACCAACTTTATTTTATGAAATCATCCAACGTAAGGGGGCACAAAGTTTTGGCGCAGGAAATTTTAAGGCTCTTTTTGAAGCAATTGAACGTGAACAAGAACGCCGAGGAAACTTATAGCAGTATGGAAGGGATGAAGGAATTATTGGGCGCTTTTGAGCATAAAAGCCCTGAAATTGTTTTCGAATGGAAAGATAGTGAAACTGATGCCAGGGGATGGATTGTTATTAATTCCTTACGTGGAGGTGCCGCCGGCGGAGGTACCCGAATGCGGGCTGGATTGGACAGGCATGAGGTAGAATCTTTGGCAAAAACAATGGAGGTCAAATTTACGGTATCTGGACCTGCAATAGGGGGCGCAAAATCTGGAATTGATTTCGATCCACACGACCCAAGGAAAAATGAAGTGTTGGAACGTTGGTTTAAAGTTGTCACACCGCTATTGAAAAACTACTATGGAACCGGTGGAGATCTGAATATCGATGAAATTCATGATGTCATTCCGTTAACGGAAGAATATGGACTATGGCACCCTCAAGAAGGGATTTTGAATGGTCACTTTAAGGTGAATGAAAGCAACCGTATTCATCAAATTGGGCAATTGCGTTATGGGGTCTCCAAAGTATTGGAGGATAGTTCCTACAGTCCGGATCTGAAGCGTAAGTACAAAGTGGCAGATATGATCACGGGTTATGGGGTGTCAGAGTCAATTCGTCATTATTATCAACTTTTTGGTGAAAATTGCTTTGGGAAGCGAGCGGTAATTCAAGGTTGGGGTAATGTTGCTGCCGCAGCGGCATTTTATCTGTCTAAACTTGGTGTAAAAATAGTTGGTATAATTGATCGCGTCGGCGGACTTATCAATCCGGAAGGATTTGGAGAGGAAGATATTACCCGTTTGCTTTTAGAACGCAAAGGCAATGAGCTTTGTTCTCCGGATTTGATTTCTTTCGATCAGATACAGAAAGAAATATGGAGTCTGGAAACAGATATTTTTGTGCCTGCTGCGGCCTCCCGTTTAGTGTCAAAAGATCAGATCCAACAGCTGATAAATCATGGGCTTGAGGTGATCGCGTCAGGTGCCAATGTACCATTTGCAGATCAGGAGATATTTTATGGTCCTGTGATGGAATTCGCAGATCAGCATGTTGCGGTTATACCAGACTTTATTGCCAATTGTGGTATGGCGAGAGTATTTGCTTATTTAATGCAACGGAATATCGAAATCAGTGATGATGCAATTTTTTCGGATGTTTCCAGCGTAATTTTTGAAGCACTAAAGAAAATTAGATCGGTTTCTTCTGAAAAGACTCATATTTCATCGAGAGCATATGAAATTGCATTAAAACAGTTGGTAGAAGCCGGGAATTAACCGTAAGAGGCTAAATTCTAATTTGCTTTTGCCGCAACACTATAAAAAAAAACACTTGAAGCGGGGAACTTCAAGTGTTTTTAACTAACCAATTATTAACCTAAATTTATGAATGCTTAAAACAGTGCAATACCTATGCCAAAACTTATTTTCTTAGCATGAACATATTGTCATTTTTTTGTTATTAAAATTTCTGCCTGAAATTCGATTTTTTTGAAGTTTAGTTGAGAGATCAAAACAGCGTAGACTAAAAAAACTCGTTGTACAGTTTTCAAAAACTGATGCTCTCAATGATTTCTTTTGTTTTGTATTTGTCTTAACGTGTTGATAAACAAAAACTCCTGAAGCGGGGAGCAACAGGAGTTTTCCTAACCAATTATTAACCTAAATTTATGAAAAGTACCTATATAACGTAGTAAGTTCAAAAAATGTTTCAGCTGATTGTGTATTTTTTTAATTTTTAACATTTTTTGACTATTTACTGTTGAATTTCAATAAAGTGTACTACTATTTATTTTGTTTTCTTTTTAGGGGAAATAAAAAACCTGTTAGCGGGGACTAACAGGTTTTTTATAAACTAACTAAATTATTAACCTAAATTTATGAAACTATTGAACAATATTCAAGAAAGATGCCAATGTGCTGAATCCGTTGGCTGTTTAACGATTTTTAACAGCTGCTTTTCGGACAAGAAGGGGAGCCTCTAATTCTGCAAGACAATCCATTTAATTTTCAAACCTTTTATTGCTCATAAGCGTTTATCTAAGCAAAAGGGGCAGCAATCCATGCTGTCTATTTGACGCAAACTGTTTAAAAAAAAAAGGTACATGTCTTTAACATATCGCTATCAATTTGAAAATGACGATAGCCCATTTTGGGCTTTTGCCATTCATGATGGCCATCAGGTCGATGCGCATTTGATGCCCTACATGAATATTGCAGAAGAGGAACGATTACGCGAAGAGGATCCTTATACAGCTATTTTGGCGGAATTACCTTGTAATCGATTTGTATCTGGAACTTCCAGGTTTCAATTGGATCTTAATCGAAAACGAGAAGATGCTATTTATCTTTTGCCTGAGCAATCTTGGGGGATACAGGTATGGCGAACAGATCTACCCAATGAACTAAAAGATCAGCTGTATGCTGCCTATGATAGCATGTATGAGGAAATAAGCCAAGCGATCCAGCGTACGATTGATCGTTATGGCTATTTTATCGTGTATGATATTCATAGTTATAATATGCGTCGCGGGGGACCTCAAACTAGTGTGAATAATGCCACCGATCCTCAAATCAACATTGGGACACAACATAATCACGAAAAATGGCGAATGCTGACTGATCAGGTATTGGAAGTACTAAAGACTGGAAAAGATGGACAAGTTTACGACGTACGCGAGAATGTGAAATTTAAAGGCGGATTCCTTTCTGCGTATTTGAATGATAAGTTTGCCGATAAGGGCTGTATTTTTTCTATCGAATTTCGGAAAGACTTCATGGACGAATGGACCGGAGAAGTATTTCCGCAAAAGCTTCAGGAGTATAAGCAACTTCTCTTGCACAGCATTGGAACACTGGAAAATTATTTTGCCTATGAAAGATAATGCGAAACAACTTGCTGGCATTTTAAAAATGATCAAAAATAAGGAGGTTTTCCACGTACAGATTCCCCCAAAAAACAAACTGGTCTTTAATCAAGTTGTTCCTTATCTGTTTTTATACAGACAGTTTTTCAGTCAAGACCCTATGCTGGCAGAGTTGGTTAAATCAGAACCAGCTTATTTTAGGGTAAGAGATCCGCAGATGAATGTTTCTGAATGGATCGCTCCAATCCTCAATCAACTTGTCGAAGAGTTTGGTGCTTGTTTGATTATTGAAGCTTGGGCCGCAGATCCGGCACAGGAGGAAGATATCCAAATTCATATTGCGCGGAAAAATGTACAGGCTATCGCTCAGTATCTAGGCAAGCAACTGCTCACAGAAGAATCGATTTCCAACGTGGAAATACTGACAGATTCCAAAACAAATGCAACGCAAAGTTTATCTCCTTCGAGCGTACAGTTGGATAACCTGAACACCAATATATTTTATATGGGGCTGGAGATAAAACCGAAATACCTTTTAGGGATAAATCAGCAAATTTTACCGATTGATCTGCGTCATTTCCGTGAGGCCATATCCAGGAGTCTGTCGAAAACATTCTTTGAATTCATTCGCATACATACCTTATCTAAACCTACGGCATTTAAAATAAGCCAGCCTAAAAAGATGCTTCCTTTAGCTTGGGAGATTGATCAGAAATTAGCGCGGGAAAGCCAACGATTTGATTTTTTATTATTGGTTACGCCAACAAATTCGTATGATGCCTGGCAGCAATTCAAGAAAGGAAATTACCGAAAAACCCCTGT
Source organism: Sphingobacterium sp. 40-24 (assembly GCF_001899705.1). Classification (NCBI taxonomy): domain Bacteria; kingdom Pseudomonadati; phylum Bacteroidota; class Sphingobacteriia; order Sphingobacteriales; family Sphingobacteriaceae; genus Sphingobacterium; species Sphingobacterium sp. 40-24. The sequence continues at coordinate 78,814 of NZ_MKWH01000041.1, forward strand.
TTTTCGATATAGACCCATGCCCATTGATCCAGATATTATCAAGAGAAACCTCTATAACTTGCATATCGAAGATTTATTTGATCCTTCCATTGCTTATTTGTTTCGTGATAAACGCAAGGAGCTTGATCAGATGATGACCATGCTGAGTGAGCGGGGAAAAGAAGGATTTTTGTTGGGCAGCATGCAGGTCTTTGGTACTGTCAATGAAAAATTACTAGAAAAGGCACAAGCAATTTTGACAATTACAACAACGGATCGAGAAGTGAGAACGAAAGAAGAGGACATTGTCTATGCCGAGGAATTTGCCAAGCTTGCCCAGGAAGAATTCGATTATCTGAAAAACCAAGATCCAAGCTTTGGCACCACAGTGAGGCTACGGGATGATATTTATGGTGTGATGGTCAATCAAGGTGTACTCAATATAAGTAAGCAGTATAGTTTGCCGCGGAATAGGGTCAAGGCACTGATTCAACATGAGGTCGGTACACATATCGTTACGTACTATAACGGCAAGCAACAGCCGTTCAGTCTCTTTCGATTAGGAGTTCCCGGTTATGAAAAACTTCAGGAAGGCCTCGCCGTACTTGCTGAATATTTGGTAGGGGGCCTGACAAATAATAGACTACGTATTCTGGCAGGCCGAGTTATCGCTGTCCATCAGATGCAGCAAGGCGGTTCATTTATTGATACATTTTCCGTCTTGGTAGACAAGTATCAATTTTTGCCAGAAACAGCTTTTCAAATGACGATGAGGGTCTATCGAAGTGGCGGGCTTACCAAAGATGCATTATACTTGAGTGGTTTAATCGAATTGACCAATTATATCAAGAGTGGACGAGATCTATCCCTATTGACGATGGGTAAAATCCGCGAAGATTATATACCAATCGTAGAAGAACTTATGTTAAAGGGGGTATTGAAAGCCCCGACCCTAATCCCAAGGTATCTAATGGATCCATACAAGGATGCCTTGTTACATCTCAAAAAAAGTAATGGAATATTTCAAATGATTCAGTAATCAGATATTTTATATGAAGATAGCATTCGTGATCAACCAAACCCATAAAGAAACTGCTCGTTTCACGACAACCCTTTTGGCGTTGAAGGCCCATCAAATGGGGCATGAAATTTATTATATTGGCTTGGCCGATTTCTACTATGAGTCAGCCTATATTGCCGCCCATGTACGAAAAGTACTTCCTGATCAGATGCTTACTTCTGCTAATCAACTCATGGAGGTATTGCGCACAACGGAGAAAACTAGAATGATTTTGGAAGATATGGATGTGGTCTGGCTACGATTTGACCCAGTCCTGGATATGGTTAACCGACCTTGGGCTGCAGCATCGGCCCTACAATTTGCCGCTCTCCTAAAAGAAAAAGGTGTATGGGTTATCAATGATCCAGATAGCCTTAGTCGGGCTAGTAATAAGTTGTATCTTGAGGGATTTGATGAATCTATTCGACCGAAAACAATTGTAACCCGAAATTATACCGATGTCATTGAGTTTTTTGAACAACAGAATAAACTTATTATTTTAAAACCCTTGAAGGGCTCCGGCGGTAAAAACGTGTTTTTAATCAATAAAGATAATCAGCAAAACCTCAAGCAAACGGTAGAGGCTATTGCCCGGGATGGTTATGTGATTGGCCAGGAATATCTTCCGGAAGCTTCCCGCGGTGATATCAGATTCTTTTTATTAAATGGAGAACCTATTTCGATCAATGGTAAATATGCTGCTGTTCATCGTGTACAACAAGGGGACGAGATTCGGAGCAATGTGCATCAAGGCGCAAAGACCCAAGCAGCCATTATTTCACCGGAGTTATTGGTTATGGTCGATAAGATCCGAGATAAATTAGTTCAAGACGGAATGTATTTTGTCGGTTTGGATGTGGTGGGAGATCGTATTATGGAAATCAATGTATTTAGTCCGGGGGCATTATGCCAGACGGAAGAAATTGTAAAAGAGGATTTTTCGGCGCTTATTATAAAAAAAATAGCGGAGAGGGTTGCTTTCAGGGAACGAGGTTGATGAGAGTTGACTTTAGGAAGACTGTGTTGTAGAAATCCGATGGAGTATTGTAATGGCGATTTTCAGTAATTATGAATTTGAAATGAATTACATGGATTAAATTCTTGTTATTTTTGAAAAAAGAAAAATATGCTGATTATCGATTCTCCATCCCACAACGCCTATTTTAACATCGCTTCAGAGGAATATTTATTGGGTAAATTTCCTAAAGAGGATATTTTTTTACTCTATGTAAATGACCCTTCAATTATCGTGGGTAAATTTCAGAATACCCTGGCCGAAATCAATCTTGATTATGTCAACGAGCATCAGATTAAGGTCGTGCGACGAATGTCTGGGGGTGGTGCCGTTTATCATGATGCTGGGAACTTAAATTTTTCTTTTCATACCTTATTGGGAGATCATGATTTTATGGATTTTTCAACCTTTACAAAGCCGATTGTAACTATTTTGAACAAATTAGATATCCCTGCAAAATTAGAAGGAAGAAATGACCTCCTGGTAGATGGGAAGAAGTTTAGTGGAAATGCCAAGCTTGCAAAAAATGGGAAGATGATCCAACATGGTACGATATTGATTGATTCGCAGATGCAGGTATTAAGCGATGCTTTAAAGGTCAATCCATTGAAGTTTGTAGATAAGGCGGTAAAATCGAATCGCGCACGTGTCACAAACTTAATTGAATATCTACCTGCTGGTTTTACGACTGGAGATTTTAAGGAATTGTTGATTGAAGAAATAAAATTTGAGAATCCGACAGCCAAAATGATTGAGTTTACCGCTTTGGATATTAAAAATATAGAAAAATTGGTTGAAGAGAAGTATGAAACATGGGATTGGAACTTCGGTTTTTCACCAAATTATAACTTTAAAAAAGCAATTAAGATCCCTGCAGGATTCATCGAGTTGCATTTGGATGTACATAAAGGCTATATTGAAAGGGCTAAAATTTTCGGTGATTTTTTTGCATCCCGATCAATTCATGAACTTGAAAATTTATTGATTGGTGAAAAGCATGAAGTAGGAGAGATTGATACCTTACTGAAATCAATTGATTTGACGACATATTTTGGAAAAGTTGAACCCGCAGAAATTCTTACCTTGTTTAAATAGAAAATGTAGTATTGCCCTATACGGGTGTTAATTAATAAATATATGCCTTGGAATCCAGATATATACAATCAATTTAAAGATGTCCGTTTTAAACCATTTTATGATTTATCTGAACTAATTACTACCGATAAAATGGAACATGCCGTCGATTTAGGTTGCGGTACAGGTGAACAGACAGCTATCTTAAGCGAAAAATTCTCTCAAGCGACCTTTCTTGGGATAGATTCTTCTGCGGAAATGCTTTCCAAAAGCCATCAGTTGGAAACGGAACGTCTGAAATTTAGGCAAAGTTCCGTCGAGACCTTCCTTGCAGAGCCAAAAACCTGGGATCTTATATTCAGTAATGCTGCTTTACAATGGCTGGAAGATCATCAGGTTCTTTTTCCTCAAATTATTTCTAAGCTTAATGTTGGTGGGCAATTGGCGATACAAATGCCTTATCAGCCCGAAAACATACTCAATAAAATTTTATTTGAATTGGCGACGGAAGAACCCTATCGATCCTATTTAAGGGGCTGGAATAGACCTTCTTCGGTATTGGATATTGATACTTATGCGCAATTGTTATTTGATAATGGCCTGGATCAATTAAACCTTTCTCTTCGTGTATATCCGCTCGTTGCTGCTAATGCAGATATGCTTTACAATTTTATCGCTGGGTCTGCTTTGATCCCTTACATGGAACAGTTGGAGGAAGATAAGAAGTCTATATTTGTAACTGAATTTAAAACACGCATCAAAAAGCAATTTACTAAATTTCCAGCGATATATCCTTTCAAGCGCATTTTATTATATGGGCGTAAAAGGTAATTTAGATGTCGATAAGATCCGACCAATGGGCATCTGTGATCGTCGCCAGGTCTGTTGGGGCTAAAATAATCTGAAGCCCCTTTTTTCCCGCGCTTACCGAAATCGCTGTCTCCAATTGTGCGGCCTCTTCAATAAAGGTTGGGAACTGTTTTTTCATGCCAATAGGTGAACAGCCACCGCGAATATAGCCGGTCACCATTAAAAGGTCTTTCATTGGGAGCATTTCGCAGTTTTTATTCCCAGAGGCCTTCGCTATTTTTTTTAGGTCGAGTTGTGCATTTCCGGGAACTACGGCGACAATATATGGATCTTTGTTACCTTTTAATACCAAGGTTTTATAAAGGGTCTCGGGCGACAAACCTAGGGTTTCGGCGACATGCGCAGCACTGACGTCCTGTTCGTCAACCTCATATGCTCTGAGTTCATACGTTATTTTTGCTGTGTCCAACAGGCGAACAGCATTTGTTTTACTCGACATTCCCTTGCCTTCTTATTTCTTATTAAAATAGTTCGTTATAGCATCTAGCGCGTATGCATTCAAACAGTTACTTGCTTGCAGACCACCCTTTTGCGCCACCAATACACCATATTGCATATCGTGTAATCCCTCGGTACGATGGGCATCGGGATTGATGGAAAGTAAAACTCCTTTTTCCACTGCATAACGGTGCCATCTCCAATCCAGATCTAATCGTAAAGGATTTGCATTTATCTCAATGACAACGCCATTTGCCGCACAAGCATCGATGACTCGTTTAAAATCTAACGGATATCCGGCTCTACTTAATAATAGTCTTCCTGTTGGATGGCCTAAGATTGTTGTATACGGATTTTCGATCGCTTTGATTAGTCTTGTTGTCGCTTTGTCTTCGTCCATTTTCAGATTGGAGTGGACAGAGGCAACAACGAAGTCAAACTTAGCCAATACCTCATCGGGATAGTCTAATGAACCGTCACCTAGAATATCGGATTCAATTCCCCTGAAAATCTTGAATGGGGCCAGTTTTTCATTTAGTATAGCAATTTCATTCCATTGTTGTTCCAATCGCTCAATGGAGAGACCGTTGGCATAGACTGCAGTTCGCGAGTGATCGCATATACCCAAATATTCAAGCCCCAGTACATCTTTACAATGTACGGCCATTTGCTCGAGGCTATGTACGCCGTCACTATAGGTGGAGTGATTGTGGAGTGTTCCCCTGAGATCTTTGTATTGAATCAGTTTTGGCAATGTATGATTTTGGGCCTGCGCTATTTCATTCAGTCCCTCCCGCAATTCGGGCTCAATATAATCTAAACCTAAGTTGCGGTAAATTGCTTCCTCACTGGAAAGTGAAGGGAGATCTGGTAGAATATTAAACAGGAGGTCGAGGTGTGCAGTGGATCCTGTACTAAGAATTAGGTCGCGATAAAAATCATTGATATTACTACTGAATACTTTGAAAGTAAACCCCAATTCATCGGTCAGTTCTATGGAATTTTCTGTTTTTTCCACTAAAGTAAATCCATCAAGGACTTTCTCTACGTTATCTATACTCTCTGATATTAAAAGATCTACGGTACTCAAAACCTCGCATTTTCTTCTGAAATCTCCAGTATAGGACAGTAGGGAAGAAGGAAAATGCAATTTCAATTCGTTGAAAAATTTTTCTGCCAGCGGAAGCGCTTTCGCATATAAAAACCATCCTTTGTTGGAAATAGAAAACTCAATGGATTTTTTGATGTCTTCCTGCGTTTTAAGACCAAACCCTTTTGCCTCTACAAGACGGTTTTCATTACAGGCGTAAAGTAATTCGCCTACACTTTCAATCTCGAGTTCTTTCCAGATAATTTGAATCTTTTTAGGGCCAAGGCCCTTAATAGTTAACATTTCAGTAATACCGGACGGTGTGTTCTCAATAAGCTCCTCAAGCTCTTTAAATGTTCCTGTGGCTGCGACCTCTTTGGCTTTTTCAGCCGTGCTTTTTCCTATTCCAGGTTGTGCACTTAATTCTTCGAGACTGGCCTCTTCAATACGGAAAGGTAGCTTGTCTAACTTAAAAGAAGCACTTGCAATGGATTTTGTTCGAAAAGGATTTTCGTTGTGAAGCTCCATCAATTGGCTACATAATTTGAAAATTTTTGAGATCGCTTTATTGTCCATCGTGTTTGAATTGTTGAGCTACAAATATCTTAAATTTTAGGCCAAAATAACAATTCAGATACGGATATTATAGCGTTAAATAATGTAAAAAAGCTACTTTAAAGGGCTGTTTTTCTCTATTTCTTGAAATTAACAACAAAGTGACAAATGCATGTCCGCTTAACCAAACATTTTGGCTATGTTTGCCGTTTTTGGGTGTTAAAATTGGAGTTATTTTGTGACTATCCTTTAAAAAACATCCCTATTCAATAGTAAATTAACATGATAGCAGACATTAGTGACAAAGAAATCAGTGGACTTTATAAAACAGGTATTATTCAACAAACGGCTTATTGGTCTGCCGTAAAAAAAATGCAGGGGGTACAATCCAAGGCATTTAATTTTAAATCCAAACAATCTGACCTCTATGTAGGAGTCGAAGACGATACCTATTTTATCGGTGATCTATTAATTATTATGCAAGCCATAGATCAGGAACATAGCATAGCCTATGTACCTTATGGACCTGAGATTGAGCCTTCAGATGAAAACCAGGGCTATTTTTTAGAACAGTTATCGGAGAGTTTACGTTCCCATATGCCACCAAATTGTATAATGATACGCTATGATCTATCCTGGGAATCACATTGGGCTAAAGAGGATGATTGTTATGATCTTCATGGTAATTGGCTAGGTGTGCCGGAGAAACGTATTCAAGAAATGCGTTTTAATTTTAATACAGAAAACTGGAACTTTCATAAAGCCAATACAGACATACTCCCTTCAAATACGATTTTTATGGATCTTAGAAAGGGGGAGGATATGTTGCTTGGAAATATGAAATCTAAGACGAGATATAATATCAATTTAGCAGAGCGAAAAGGAGTACGTGTGCGTTCGCTGGGACTTGAAAGTTTGGAGATTTGGTATGAGCTTTATAGGCAGACAGCTCTACGAAACAACTTTTTCTTACATGATATCAGTTATTTTAAGATCGTTCTTTCTGCAAGGGCAAGTGATACATTATCTCCCGCAGATGTCTATCTTTTAGTGGCTGAAGTGGATAACCAGCCTTTGGCCGCTATGTTTTTGGTGATTGCGGCAAATCGGGGGACTTATCTATATGGAGCTTCTGCTTCCGAAAATCGTAATTATATGGCGACCTATGCTTTGCAATGGCGCGCGATGCAGCTTGCGAAAGAAAAAGGTTGTACAGAATATGATTTTTTTGGGGTATCACCACAGGCAGATCCTTCACATCCTTTATATGGTCTTTATCGTTTCAAAACAGGATTTGGTGGTGAAATCTACCACCGTATGGGCTGTTGGGATTATCCCTTGGATAATAGGAAATATCAGTATTATGCTTCAATGGAGTTTAAAAATCAGCGCTATCATTTGAGTTAGTAATTAAAATACCTCACCCAAGGTGAGTCTAACACCGCGGTGGTTCTTACTGATACCATAGTCGATGCCGATGTTGGTGCCCGAGTTTTTGTTAAACTTAATTCGCGCACCTGCACCAGTGCCGACGTTCCAGTCCTCGAACATGGAATTCTTTGGTCCATTTAATGTCGTAAAATTCATAAATGCTACGAATCCAAATAAGCCGTTTTGAGTGATATCACGACGATATTCCGTTTCTAAGTAATAAAGTGATTTGCCACGAAAACGGCTAACTGGAAAGCCTCTTCCCGAACTATTGTATGGATCCCATCCCAAATTAGGAAGATCGAGATAGGGTGCTTTACTATTAAATACGGTCCAGAAGAAACTCCTTATGGCAATCATATTTTGTCGGTTTCGGTCTTGGGTGAGCCTATGGTATCGTCTAACTTCAAGAAATAGCGATTTCCAATTCTGATCACTACCTAAAAATGTCGGATTTATACGGAACTGTAAATTGGCATAGTTACCCGACCAAGTATTGATCGAATTGGCCCGTGTATCGTAAATTAAATTGAAGCTTACTCCTGAAGACATGGTATTGTCTTTTAAATCTGTTCCATAAGGGTAGGACGTGTAGTCTTCGAGCTTGGTGTTGCTCGTAGACTTAATATTCATTCTATAATCTAAATCATAACCGATTCCCATAAAAAGTCCCCCATGAATTCTTTTTAATGCGTGTTGGTATAAACGAAAGTAGGTGTAGTCTAAATTAATCTGCTGATCGCCATGATGCTCTTTGCCAATTCCCCAAGTTTCGTGCGGGTATTTTAGTAGTCGGATATCGCCATCGATCACCCATGTATTCTCTTTTAACCAGATGTAAGAACGTATTGGCAGGCCAAATCGTTTACCAAAATTTGTGTAAGGGGTAAATGTCATCTTGGACATATAGGTATCGGAACGATCTCCTAAATAAAATCCTGCTGTGGTACTTGTAATTAACGCGTGCCCTCCTCCCGGAACATTTGTCGAAAACGGTAAAAAGGAAAAATAGATTTTCTTTCCTGTACTATCGACTGTTTGGGGGGGCTTGATATTTAATATTTCTTTTCCAATATCAATCAGGTCCCGTTGTCTACTTGTATCGGCGAGATGTTTGGTGGTTTCTATTTCATTGACAGGACGTTGTGCATATACAGTGTCGCCAAGTACAAATAGAACCATCAAAATAGAACATTTAATATAAAAAAAATATACGCTATTGTAGTGTGTCATGAAAGAATGCAATCTAATAGGAAATAGACAGAATAACAATATTCAAACCAATAATTTATTCATTCTGTCACGTTTTGGCTATACAGCGAATTGATTGGAAATTTCATTCACCTAAAAAAAAATAGCATTTACCGATTTTAATGTAATGTTAATCTAAATGTAATGAAATCAATATATGAGTTGTCTTAACTTTGAATCAGAAAATAAATAAAAAAAGTACGCAACAAATTTATAGCGTAAGCGACAATAAAATAAGAAAATATACTAATACATTATAAAATTGAAAAAGATATGAAAACTTTAGTAAAAACATTTGTAGCAGCGGCAATGATTGCAATCTCTACTTGCTCAATGGCTTCAGTTAAACCAGAAGAACGCAATTTAATTACTGCTGATTTAGCCATCGATGAGTACGTCGGTGCAATGACCGAAGGTCAAGTAGCTAATTTGGACAAGCTTTTTACCGCTGATTTTGACCAAAAAATTTGTGGTAAACAAGATTTGAAACATAGCCGTCTTGAGATGATTGAGTTTTTGAAAAAACAAAAAGGAATCAAGATGAACTGCAGGACTACAACACAGATCGTTGAAGAATTACCTGATTACGCCATTGCTAAAGTTACCATGCAATTTGATGGTTTTGCTAAAACAGATTTGATCACACTGGTTAAAGAAAATGGAACCTGGAAAATTTCTAAATCAGTAAACTCTTATAAATAAGAATTTGTTGTCAAAATTGGTCAATTAAAAATAAAAAAAGGGTACTTCTAAGTACCCTTTTTTTGTGGAGCATATCAGATTCGAACTGATCACCTCTTCACTGCCAGCGAAGCGCTCTAGCCAAATGAGCTAATGCCCCTGCTTTATTTGGTGTCGCTAAGATAGTACTTTTTTGGATAAACAAAGTCCCTTTTTTATTTTTATTCTTTTTTTTTCACTGCATGTCATCCAGATGTTTTTTTGATGACACAAATACGCGCGAGTTAAAAACGCTATTTTTCTATTTTGGGTATCTTAAGGTTTTTTTTATCTCGTTGAAAGCAAGAGAGTTTACTGGCTTACTGGAGGGTATGAAAAATGTATTAGAGTCCTCCAGTAAGCAGAGCTTCGGTTCTTTTTATCTGACCTTTATCTTTCCAGGCATCATGCCCAGGAATAACCCTATTAATGTCGGGATATTTTGCCAATAACCTCGCTAGGGATGGCTTCCAGGATTTTATATCCCCATCTGCCGTAAATCCTAGGTCTTGGGCTTCGGAGCTTTTTATAAAACAACCACCGTCTAGAATCTTATATTCGGGAAACCAGACAACAACATTGTCCATGGAGTGTCCGGCACCAAAAAAGTTCAGAACAAAAGATTGTCCGCCAACGCTGTAGGTTTTATTGGTGGAAACAAGATGAGTGGCTTGGGCTTTGTGATTTGCCTTTAGCAGGTCGTTCGTCATTTTTGTTGCGTAAGTTGGAATTCCAATGCGGTTGTAATAGGCAAAGCCACCTGCCCGGTCTTCGTGCCAGTGTGTCGCGTAAACGGCAATGACGGGTAAATTATGTCTCTGTTTGATACTGTCCAATAAGGGCTGATATTGGGTGGAATCCCATGGTGTATCAAAGAGGATAACGCCTTTTTTTGTAATTAGGTATACGGCATTAGCTGCATATTTGGTCCCTTCAAATGTATTAAAGGTCGTGTAAAGATACAGTTGCGGATTTATCTTCTCTATTAAAAGAGGTTTTTCTTGCGCTTGTAGAGATGGTGAAAGACCGAGTAAACCAATGCTCAGGCATACACCAGCAAATGTTGCTCGAATATGAGGTGAAAAAAGTGAGATCATATTTTTGAATGTTATTGCATTAACGTTAGAACAAAATGATTATTATTTTTTCAAGACCGTATTAATATATTTTTTAGGTCGACTGAACAAAGTCTTCGCGATAAGGAGTGAAGGAATCGATTAGTTCACCTTCCTCAAGACATTCACATCCATGGATCAATTGTGAATAGATGATACAAGAATCACCTGCAGTCAGGATGCGATCAACACCATCAATATGGTATCGGAATTTTCCCGCACTAACATAAGAAATCTGTGTGTGGGGGTGTTGATGAAGTGCACCGATGGCCCCTTTTTTAAAACGAACTTTCATGAGCATGAGTTCATCATTAAAAACGAGTATCTTTCGCATAACGCCTTCGCCTAAGTCTGTCCATTGCTGTTCGCTATCGTGTAAGAATATTTCGCTCATCTAATTGTTGATTTATGGATGTTTCGATTAGAAAACGCTCTGTTTTTCAATTATAACAAAAAAAAATGAATTTACGGCTAGATCCATTGCTTCCTTAGAAGGATATCGATTTGCTTTACAAAATTTGGAAAAGGATGAGATGAAATTAAAAACCAAATGGTCCAAATACGTGAAAAAACAGTTATTTTGTGCCTGAGCAATATATATATGACACGATGAATTATTTCGACGAGCTTATTACTTTATTACAAGAAGAGCAGCAATTTGATAAATTACAACATGAAAATTTGTTGTTGAAAAGTAGTTTGAATGAACGAAGAATGCAAGGTGTCACCTGGTTTCCGATTCAGATAACGGATACGGAGCTTGGAAGAGGAGACTATTTGTCCGTTAACTTAAACCGAACAAATCATTATGAGGTCGAACATAAGTTTCGCTTTGGTATGCCAGTTTGTCTGTTTTCAAATCACGATCCCGACCGAGATCGAATAGAGGGCATCATATCTTCGGTCAATAGGGACGGGATGCGAATTTCATTTCGTGTCGATGAACTTCCAGAATGGAGCAGAAGAGGGAAGCTTGGTGTTGATTTGTTATTTGATGAGTATTCTTATCGGGAAATGTTCAATGCATTGGAGAAAGGAAAGGAATTGAGCCGTGATGCAAAGCAAGGTAGCTTTGTGAGAAGATTAATCGGTGAAGAGGTCATTCCGATTGCTTCTATTGGAGAATTCTTTGAGCATCCCAGCTTAAATATGGGGCAAAATAAAGCGATCCAACAGCTATTGGAAGCAAGTACCGTGGCTCTTTTGCATGGGCCGCCGGGGACAGGGAAAACAACAACATTGGTTCAGGCCGTGCAGGCACTCCTAAAACAATACAACAAGCAAGTATTGGTTGTTGCCCCGAGCAATACGGCCGTTGATCTGCTAACCGAACGTTTAGACGCTGCTGGCATTACAGTAACAAGAATAGGTAATCCTGTTAAGGTTTCGGAGCATCTTCAAGAATTGACACTCGATGCAAAGATTGATCGACATCCCGCAAATAGGGATATTAAAACACTTCAAAAACAAGTGCGGACGTATACAGAGATGGCTCAAAAATATAAACGTAATTTTGGAAAGGCTGAGCGGGAGCAAAGAAAAGCATTGTTTGATGAGGCCCATCGAATCAGAAAAGATGTCGATAAAATTCAAGATTTTATCAGTGCAGATGTTTTGGATAAATCGCAGGTAATCACTGCAACTTTGGTTGGATCAAATCATGAGGTTATCCGCAATCGTAGCTATGAAACAGTCATTATTGATGAGGCCGCACAAGCATTAGAGCCTGCTTGCTGGATCCCGATATTAAAGGCACATCGGCTTATTTTGGCCGGTGATCATAATCAATTACCTCCAACAGTAAAATCGAGTAAGGGATCTAACCATGGCCTGAGTCATACATTATTTGAAAAATTGGTAGACCGTAATCCACAATTAGTTTCTTTGCTAGATGTGCAGTATCGCATGAATGAACAAATTATGCATTACCCATCTGTAGCCTTATATAATGGTTCGTTAAGAGCAGATAGTACCGTGGCACAGTGGAGCTTAGCAGTGGATACTGAACCGGTGTTATTTATTGATACAGCAGGAGCGGGATTTGAAGAAACGGAAAGTGACGGCGCAATCTTCAATATGGGCGAAGCTCATTTTATTAAAGCTCATCTAAACGACCATATTGGGGCTTGGAAAGCTTCCCCGACCCTAAATGAAAGCCTGAGCATCGGGGTGATTGCACCTTATCGAAAACAGGCTACTTTCCTGAAGGAAGTATTGGAAGGGGAAGACGAGCTGCGACCTTTTAATGACTTGATTAAAATACAGACAATAGACAGTTTTCAGGGACAAGAGAAGGATGTTATTTATATCAGTTTGACCAGAAGTAACGCTGAACAGCAGATTGGTTTTTTGTCTGATGTTCGCCGGATGAATGTGGCAATGACTAGAGCTAAGAAGAAATTGGTTGTTATTGGAGATAGTGCTACAATAGGTTCACATCCGTTTTACCGAGAATTTATTGCCTATACCGAGTCGATAGGGCACTATCATAGTGTGTGGGAATGGGATATTTCAGCAATATAACGCAGGAGGCCACTTCATAGGAAGTGGCCTCCTGCGTTTATTGAAACTTACTGACTAGTTTGATTCCTGTAATCTCTCCTGATTAAGAAGTGAACTTCATCCAATCCGTGTTCTCGTCATAGTTCATAAGTGGTTCGGCATTATTGTTATTTGATAATTGGCCTACCAACATATAAATATCCATACTTACGTGTTGACGTGTTATTTCAGTCATCTTATCATTGAACCCGGCATTGTTAATTTGTAAAACATACTGAAAACAAATGACGCGGGCGATTATCTTTCCAAGTGTAACCAGTTCACGTTGTTTCGGCTGTAGCGGAAAGTCAAAATTCAAGATTGATGAGAAAAATGGTGCTGCAAATTCAGTTGAGCTATATTTTTTTAAGAAAGATAATAAGTTGCTTTCTTTGGTTTTGCGCATAAGTTTACCGATCGCTTCAGCAACTTGAGAATATAGCATTTCATTTGATCCCTCAAAGATTTGAAAAGGTCTACTGTCTATGAGGCCACGACCGGCAACATGGTCTAACCTGTAGCCATTTGCACCGGATAATTGCACACATATTTGCGCGGCTTCATGCATTAAGTCTGTCACAAATGCTTTCAAACTATTGGCATCTACACCATAGGCTGAAAGGTCATTATGGATAGAGCTGATCGAGACACTGTATGAACACATTGCAGAACACAAGGTAAATGCAGCCTGTATGCGCGACAACTGAAATTTAACAGCGTCTAATTCATTTAAACTAATACCTGCTACACGGCGTTCGGAACAATGTGTCATGGCCTCATCCAACATTCGTTTTATAAAACCCATGCCCATTCCTGGGAACTGTAATCTGCTGCGGTGGAGGGTATCTAACATCAATTTAATTCCTGTACTTTCCGGATTTAGTTTATGATCCGCGGGAACATTGATATCAATGTTGTTGACACCATAAGGAATTGCATAGAGACCAAGGCTATTGTATTTCTTTGTTACAACAATCTTTTGTTCTTCGACGGCGTTCTCTGTGACAAAGAAATCTATATCCCGCACCAGTTCTCCATTTTCATTTTTCTTGCGTGCCGTCACGAGCCAAAAGTCTGCAGCTCCAGTAAGACCTTGCCAGTGTTTTTCGCCTTTTATATAGTACTTATCGTCCCTTTGTTCGTAAGATGTTCGCATATTGAGTGCGTCACTGCCGTAACCCTGTTCGGTAATCATTAGTCCTCCCATTGCCTGATTTTCCAAAAATTGATGGAATACCCTCTCTTGAAGTAAGGTGTTGCCGTATTTGGCAAAAGGTTCCAAAAATAGTGCAATATTAATCCCGAAGATTAGCGATAACGATAGTGATTCATAAGAAGCTGCCGCCAGTACACCCAAACATTCTTTTACATGAAGACCACGACCACCGTGATGTTCGGGGATAGCAACCGACAATGGTTGCATTTTCATGATCTCTTTTAAAAACTCAGGCGGAAGCCCACGCGTTAAACTGAGCGAGTTGTAATCGTACTCCTTATTAAATAAGCTTGACAGCCTAGTTTTAAAATCTGCAATAAACAAATCGAAATCCTGGGTTATATTGTTGTCTTCTGAAACCTTAAGCATCTTTAAATATGTAATTAAATGATGGAACAATGTAAATTGAAACATCGAGAATAAAGAGTGCTAACGAACTGAAATTCTCTTTTGCTTCAATGACTTACACAAAAATAACTGCAATCAATTTGATTTTCTTGTGTACTTCAGTATAAAAGATAGGACAAATCGTGCATGTTAAAAATTTAAGTTGCTCTGTTTCGATAAGAAGTAGGAGAGACGCCAACTATTTTTTTGAAAAGTCGTGAGAAGTAAGACGGGTCAGAAAAATCCAATTCATAACAGATATCTGCAATGCTTTTAGTGGATTCAAACAGCAGAAATTGACTGTGCATAATCAGTACTTCTAGAATAAGTTCTTTGGAAGATTTTTTAAATACTGAAAATACACAGCGATTAAGGTAGTTTGTAGATACTGCAAGTTTGTCGGCGTAGAATGAAATATTTTTTTGCTTTTTGAAGTTTTTGTGCACAAGCTGTTTGAACATCATTGCAATTTCCTGCCGACGATTGAGGGCTTGATTGGAGGACGAAAGTTTGATGATTTTTAAAATTGCCGATTTTAACAAATTTTCAAACAGTTCTCGATAAGGGAATTCCGAAAGTAGTTCATTATAAAGTAATCTAAAAAGCTCCTGAAGATCACTACTATCTTGTGCAGTTAAGTTAAGTAAGGGCGAGATGTTAAAGATATTCAAAATCTCCTGTTCCCTGAATATGGACGTCATCGCATTGTCGTTGATCAAGACGCAATGCCCTTTCGAAGATTTATCGACAGACTTTATTGTTGAAATATTACCATAATTGCTGATAAGAATTGCTGGAGCCTGAACGACATATTCTTTGGCACCGATCTGATGTTTAAAATAACCTTCAGTTATATGGACGAGGAGGTTATAGCCCAAGAAAATAGGCGGAGTAGGGAATTTAATGTAAGGGGCGATTTCACTGAGCTGAAATATCTTGATCGGCGATTGTTGGTAGCGAAGGTGCTCCAAACTACCTGTCATAAAACGATCTACAAATTCGCCCGCGTTTACCTGCTTTTCCATTATCAATTATTAGTATAAAATTTAGTATGCCACAGCTTTTGAATGTCACCTATTGTTTCATGTGCAAATCACGCTCCCAATAATATTCCAAAGGTAGCTGGATAAAACTTGTTTATCAATTTTAACAAATGATTTGCTAAAATAAAGCTTTATCCTTAGTTTAGTTTTTGCAATCGGATAAATAGCTTGATGCTCAGGGGCTATATTTTAATAGTATAAACCAAATGAATATGAAACCAGTGCTTATTTCTATCTTGATTCTATTCCTATTCAGAAATGCAACTGCGCAGATCTCGTTGAATTATTGTAATGATCGTATACAAACTGGAGCAGAACGAACCGAGCGTTACCTTCCTTATTTAATGAATAAACGCATTGCGATATTGGGCAATCCATCTACGGTTATTAAAGGGCGGCACCTTGTTGATAGTCTGCTTGCGCGCGGGGTTCAGATTGTGAGAATCTTTGGGCCTGAGCATGGATTTCGAGGGAATGCAAGTAATGGAACTGAAGTGGGGGATGAAGTCGATCCGACAACTAAAATTCCTATTGTCTCTTTATACGGGAATAAGAAAAAGCCAACAGCGAAGGATCTAAAAGATATCGATCTGTTTATTTATGATGTGCAGGATATGGGGGTGAGGTTTTATACCAACATTAATACCCTTCGGGATATTATGGAGGCTTGCGCCGAAAATGATAAGGAGCTCTTGATCTTAGACAGGCCCAATCCCAATGCTTATCTAATTGACGGTCCTATTTTGGAGGAAGAGTATAAGTCGGGTATTGGGCAATTCCCTGTTCCTATTGCGCATGGGATGACTACTGCTGAATTTGCCCAGATGATCAACGGAGAAGGTTGGATGAATACTAAAAAGAAGTGTAAATTGAAGATTATTCCTGTAGCAGATTATGATCATAGTATGCTTTATAAGCTACCAGTCAATCCTTCGCCCAATTTAAATACGGAACAAAGCATACTCTTATATCCAAGTACCTGTCTTTTTGAAGGTGTAAAAGTAAATCATGGTAGAGGCACCGATTATCCCTTTGTTGTGATCGGTAGCCCAATCTATAAGGGTACATATGATTTCTCATTTGTCCCCGTCAGTAAAAAAGGGATGAGTGAATCGCCTCTGTTTATGAATGAAGAATGTTATGGAATAGACCTGCGTAAATATGATCTGCAGCAGCTTGTCGATAGCAAAAAAATAAACCTATCCTGGATGATAGCGCTTTATCGGAATTCTCCGGAAAAAGATAAGTTTTTTGATCAATCATTTTCGAAACAGATTGGCAGTATCGAAAAGCTCGTCGGCGTAGGTTTATTTCGGAAGCAAATTGAAGCCGGTGTTTCGGAAGAAGAAATCCGAAAAAGCTGGGAGCCGGGCCTAAGTAATTATAGAAAAACTAGGGAAAAATACCTTATCTATCAATAATATAACCTGAATAGAAGTACAGCGATGTTTGGACTAAAATATGATTGGCGCCCAATTATTATCCTATTTATTGCAGTGGGATGTTTTTGTCAATTACGGGCGCAGCATCTGGCTAGAGACCTAGATCGCCAAAATTATACAGCACAATCCAACATTAGGTTAAATCCCGCGTTGAAATGGAAATTCAAAACAGAGGGAAGGCTGTTTTCTTCGCCCGTCGTTTGGAAGGATATCGTTTTTGTCGGGTCTTGCGACAGTAATCTTTACGCATTGAATAAAACGAGCGGTAATATACTTTGGAAGTATAAAACTACCGGTGAAATTCGGTCGACTGTTGCTCTTGATGGCGGAATAGTGTATTTTTTAAGCACTGATGGCTACTTGTATGCCCTGGATGCCCAAACAGGTCGAAAATTATGGCAGTTTTCAACCGATGGTGAAAAGAGTTATGATATATGGGACTATTTCCTCTCATCTCCTGCGGTTGCAGATGGTGTAGTTTATTTTGGATCTGGGGATCATCATGTCTATGCCGTAGATGCTAAATCGGGAAAACTTGTTTGGAAATTCCTGACTGGGGGCATTGTGCATGCAGCCCCAACGCTGACACAAGAACGTGTTTTCATTGGTAGTTTTGATGGTTATTTTTATTGTTTGAAAAAAGATGGTACCCTACATTGGAAGTTTAAAACGGTTGGTGAACGTTATTTTCCAAAAGGCGAGATTCAGTTCCATGCAGCAGTCGCAGACAGTACAGTCTATTTTGGTGCTCGTGACTTTAATGTATATGCGCTTAATACCGCGAATGGAAGTGGCTTTTGGGTATACCATCAACCGGGGAGCTGGACGAGTGTTCCTAGTATTTTTGACGATAAGCTTGTCGTAACCATGTCGGATTCCTATAGTATACTTGTTTTAAATAGAATGGACGGCGTGAAAATAGTTGAACCTAAAGTGCCTTTAAATACATTTAGCAGTGCCACTATCGTAGGTAATGAGGCCTTTTTTGGAACGCTGGATGGTGTAATTTATAGATTGGATATAAAAAACGGAGGGGTTGTGCCTATTTTTCAAACGGAGTCAAGTAAAAAGAATAGGCAATTGTTTATAAATGATGAAAATGTGCTGCGCGCCGATCTGCAACAAAAATATGAGGATGATATTACAAGACTGTTTGCAGACTACCTGCAGATGGGAAGTATCTTTTCAACAATATGGATCGATGAAAATCGGCTTTATTTTAATTCCGCTGATGGTGCCGTCTATGCATTGGAATAATAAGTACGCGCTATTTACGAATCGTAGCAGGGCTTACTTTCTTAAAATTTTTTCCATGGGTTTCCCTTTGGCCAGTTCATCAATTAATTTATCGAGATAGCGAACTTTCTGAACCAGCGGATCTTCAATATCTTCAATGCGATAGCCGCAGATTACACCCGTGATCTTCGAAACGTTCGGGTTTAAGCTTGGTGCTTGTTTAAAGAAATGTTCAAAGTCAGTTTTATTTTCAACTACTTGCTGTAGCGATATGGGACTATAGCCGGTTAACCAGAAAATGATTTCGTCAACCTCTTCTTTTGTGCGTCCTTTTCTTTCGGCTTTTTGTATATAAAGCGGGTATACACCAGCAAATGACATGCGATATATTCTTGTATTATCCATTTTTACACGTTGATTTTATTAAAGGTATTCATTTTGAATCAAAATAAAAACAAAAGATAGGTGGCTAAATTAAGCAAAATCGCCGCTAATTTGTACTACGCAACTATGAAATTTACTTAGCAATTTCTTTAATAATAATATAAATTATAATTCTATCTTTATGTGATACAAAATTATTGAGAGATTATATATGGATTTGAGGTATATTCGAAATAACATACATATTAAAGAAGAGGATCAACAACATATCAAAGACTTTCCGGTGTTAATAGGAGGTTGTGGAATAGGAAGTTACATTGCCGAGTGCTTATTGCGTATGGGTTTCGAAAATTTGACAATTGCCGATGGAGATGTTGTCGAATTGACAAATTTAAACAGACAAAATTATACAAACAAGGATATTGGTATTAAGAAAGTATTTGCTTTGCAGGAACGTTTGCATTCAATTAACCCGCAAGCCAAAATAACAGTGTTTTCTGAATTTATTAACCAAGATAATTTATATAATATCGATATTAATCATAAGGTTGCCATTAATGCGTTGGATTTTTCTTCTGATATTCCTTTTGTCTTTGACCAGTATATGGCAAAACGAAATATACCGGTAGTACATCCTTATAATTTGGGCTGGGCAGGATTTTTAACGGTTCTTCCTCCTGAAGGCCTTAATCTTCATTCATTGGAAAAGGCCCACAAGACATTTGAATTAAATGTCGGTAAATTTATTGTTGACAGTTTAAAAACAAAAGGAATGGAAACGAAATGGTTTGAGGAATTTTTGGCAGAATATGGTAAAATCGCGCTGACGTCTTCTCCTCCGCAATTATCATTAGGTTTGTATTTATTATCGGGAATGGTTAGTCATATTGTATTTAATTTAGCGACATCTAAACCTGTAAAATTCTTTCCAGATTCCTATTATTTATCAATGATTGGTTGAACTTAATATAGTTGAAAAAAACATTCGTTTCATTACACTTTTGTGTAGTAAATTTGTCTCTGTGGGAATTTAAACGAAAAGTCTTTATTTTTATAATTGCATATCGAATAACATTTGCATGAACTGGACGCCTGAAAACTATTATTTTACCAAGCTTAATAAAAACGAACTTCCTGAACTTATTCATTTTTATTTAGTAACGACTCAGCAGCATTACAAACTGGATAGTTATTCCGAAGAGGAATATGCGTTTGACTTTGAGTCATTGATAGGAGAGGATCAGATTTTTTTTGATCGTTCCATTTATTATGTGCTTCGAAGTAAGCTTGATAACTGTATTCAGGCATCCATTAGAATTACATTTTGGGATAAGGAAACGAGTTTGCCGATTCAAAAATTATTTGATATCGAGACAGAAAGTTTGTTAATTCCAGATGTAAAGAATTTTTGGCACATTGGACGTTTCGTAATTTCTGGAAAGATAATAGGTAATCGCATTAATATTCTGAAAAAGATGCTTTTTGACGCATTCTATGGTCCGTACAGCCTTGGTAGTGGATTGGTTATAGCTGAATGTGATCGAAAAGTGGTCAATACACTTCGAAAATTGGAGATAGAATCTTTTCAACTTGGTGATCCAATCATCTACCTATATTCTGAGACATTACCGATCTATATTAAATCGGAATGGCTGGAGACTTTTATTGAAAAAAATAAATATTCCCAGTTTAGTATAGGAAATCATGCCGATATTCAAAAATTTGTTGAGATGTCAAAACTAATGCAATTATGTTCAAAAAATAATGAATAAGATTAAAAAAGAGATAGTTCAATGGCTAATGCTGTAGCCTCTGTAATACTTTTGACTTTCAGTTTTGAAAATATCTGTTTTTTATGAAATTTTACCGTATCAATCGATACATAAAGTCGATCTGCTATTTGATCCATAGTAAGACCCTGTGCGGAAAAAAGAAGAATGTCCTTTTCACGGGGTTTCAATTTAATGCGCGGAGTTTCTACCCAAATATCTTTATCCAAGTCATATTCAAACTGTTTTCCGTCCTCATCAGATTTAAATCTAATGTTTCCTGAGTTAGCATGTGAGGACATAGAAACTAAGCATAGGGCGATCCAGGGGTTAGAAAACTTATCCAGGAGCAGAGGTTTTAGTTTATGGTTTACTAACAGTGGCTTATTTCCCGGTTGTTTTAAATGAAAATCATAAGATATGGAGTATTTTAAGCGATCTTCGGCATCTAAATTTCCAAAAAAGTCAAAACCAACGTCATTGATCTTTTTTAATAAATGTAAATCACTTTCAGGTACATTATTAACATAGTGATAATACCCTTCTCGCATGACTTCCCCAGGCGTGCTTCCACACAGAAAGATTGGATTATCAGACACAAATAGAAAGCTTTTCTTTGAATAGTCAATTAAATATATACTCTGATAGGTTAATCTGCTTAAGGACTTGGCAAAATTTATAAAGGCTTCGACAATCTCATAATCATCTTTGCTAAAGTCGTCTTTAACTTGTACCGGCTTGAAAAAATCTTCAATCTTAATTTTCATAGTGTAAAATACAAAGATGATCCGCAATCGCTTTTGAATACCACGTAAAATCGATGTTGTCCTGGCGTGCAAGTTACAAAAATAAGGACGTAATCTCAATTTATACGCTAATAATAGACTTTTTTTACCTTCCTATCCTTACCTCGTAATCATTGTCAACGTTTATAGTTGAACTTGTTCAAACATTGCATCTCTATCCAGCAATGAAATAAGTTTCTACACAAATGGGTAGAATATCGTTTATAATGATAATACAAAAGATAATACTCTTATCTTTAAGGTTTCAAAGCAAATAATTGTATAAATATAACTTATTAGATCCAAATAGCCAATAGTAATTATTGCTTTACTTGAGTTTTGACAAAGTTTTAATCCTAAAATAATGGACTCTAGGCAAATATTGCAATGAGAAAACTTCTATTAAGTTTTTTTATCATAAATAATCTGTAGAAACACTTTTCTAAATAAAGGCAATTTTTCCCCGAAAACTAGAAAATGCGGTGGATATTGCGCAAACTACAAATTGACCTAACTTTCCTCTCTAAGAATCAGAACCTTTCATTTTCGCTAACTTGTGTCAATAAATTTATTTTATTTCTTTCTTTTTATATGTATATACATTTTGCTGTTTTTCATTTGATATTTGTTTTTTTTGTAGTAATATTGTGCATAAAGTTTTGCTTTTAAACGTTTTTGTAAGTTATTAATGTATGTACAATGTAATGTGTTTTGTGAATTGTTTTGTGCAGTTTATGAGGAAAGCAACTGATGTAATTAAAAATTATAAAATCTGATACTTATGAAATTACGTTTCTCACTTTCTTTTGTCGCCGGTCTGTTGTTCATGTGTGCTCAATCTGTTGTTGGCCAGGAGCACACAATATGGCAATTGGGAAATTCAGACGGTTCAAGCAGCGAATTTGCCTTGTCCCCGAATGGATATAAGAAATTTTTGGAACATGATTTCGGTTATGAAGACAATGCGTTTATTATCGGTCAATCTTCTTTAACAAGGGATTTACCCTATGTATTGCCCGGTCCGGCCAATGAATGGGGCGGGACTGGAGGAACCTCTGGTCTGAGAACACATTTTTTGAATTTATACTATGTGTTAAACAATAGTATAAAAAATGGTCAGTGTACACTTCAGGTTAAATTGGCCAATAGTGACCCTAAAAATAAACCTACACTACAGATCGTAATCAATGGCAAGCCCTATAATTTTGAGGTGGAGGGGGGGGCAGGAAATGGTGAGCCGTTAGAGAATCCTTTAAAATCTGGAAATTCTACGATAAATATACCATTACCAGCTGATCTCATTAAGAAAGGCGGAAATCAGATTACCATGACTGTCATAAAGGGAGGATGGGTTGAATTTGATTCCTTTAAACTGCTGGGGCCACAGCAAGTAAAGCTAATAGCCAATCGTTCTGTAATTGTTAAAAATGTACAGCAAGCTGAATTTGAGATCTTAAATGCAGGGAAACCCGTCCAAAATATGCTGGTTGATCTCTTGAAATTGAAAGATGATGAACAGTTGAAAGTAGTCTTAGATGGAAAGAAAATTTATGAGAAAACACTTGAAAAAGGTGCAGCGAAATTGGAAATACCAATGCCTTATGTCGCTAAGGATATATGGAGTAAGTATGAAATTTATAGTAATGGGCAATTAATACAGTCTTCAACAATCAAGCGGGGCCCAAAAAGACTAGGCGGAGTTTCAGATTATGTGAACACGATGATGGGTGCAGCACATTCCAGATGGATGATAGCCCCGGGACCATGGATGCCTTTTGGCATGGTAAAGATAAGTCCAGATAACCAAAATATTGGCTGGCAGGCAGGTTATGAACCTTCTATCGAATCTATTGGTACTTTTAGCCATATCCATGAATGGACAATGGCTGGATTGGGTACATTTCCGACAGCAGGTCAATTGAAGACTCGGGTCGGAGATCAGTACAGTAAAAATTCAGGATATCGATCAGCAATAGATAAAACCAGCGAAAAGGCTCCATTGGGATATTATGCTGTTCATCTCCTTGATCACGATATCGACGTAAAATTGACGGCTGGTACGCGTTCGAGTTTTCAACAATATACCTATCATAAGTCGGATACAGGACGTATCATGATTGATCTCAAGGTTAATGGAGAATATGATTATAAAATTAAAGATTTCTCGCTGAAAAAGGTTTCTGACTATAAGGTTGTGGGATACAGTAATCAATTATCTGAAAACGTTTGGTCCACTGATGCAAAACAGGATTATGTCGTATACTTTGTGATGGAGTTTGATAAACCTATCATAAACTATGGCACATGGCATAACGATCGGTTGACTGAACGGGCTGATTTGGTTGCTGATAGCGCTCAATTTGCGGGAATGTACGTGGAATTTGATGTGCATAAAGATAAGGCTGTACAGCTGCGCACAGGGATTTCTTATGTGAGCTTAGCCAATGCGGAGGAGAATCTAAAAACGGAACTGTCGGAGCCATTCGGATGGTCGATTGATCGGGTCGTGGAAAATCAACATAAAGTTTGGGATGAACTTTTAAGTAGATTGGCGATAAAGTCTTCAGACTATTTTGAAAAAGAGAAATTCTATACTAATATGTATCGCACTTTGGCAAGCCGAAATACATTTAGTGATGTGAATGGTCAATGGAGGTCTTCGGATGAAGTGATACGGACTTTAGCCCATAAAGGAGATCTCGCTTTAGGCTGTGATGCTTTCTGGAATACCTTTTGGAATTTAAATCAGTTTTGGAACTTGGTTACGCCGGAATGGTCCAATAAATGGGTCAGATCGCAACTTGCGATGTATGACGCAAATGGCTGGTTGGCGAAAGGACCGGCTGGAATGGAGTATATTCCCGTCATGGTTGCAGAACATGAAATACCGTTAATTGTTGGGGCATACCAGATGGGGATTAGAGACTACGATACTGAAAAGGCATTTGAAGCTGTTAAAAAAATGCAGACAACAAGTCCATTGAAATTTGAAGGTGGTTTTGCAGGTAATCGTGATTTGGATGTCTATTTAAAATATAAGTACGTTCCTTATGATTTGGGCCGGTTTTCCAATTCAATGGAATATAGTTTTGACGACTGGACAGTTGGGCAGTTCGCAAAATCGTTAGGAAAGGAGCAGGAGTACAACTATTTTAATGATCGCGGAAAATGGTGGAGAAACGCGATAGATGTCAGTAGTGGCTATGCCCGGATGAAGGATTCAAAAGGAGAATGGTATAAAGATTTTGATCCTTTTAAATCGGGAGCTAACCATCATTATGTAGAAGGAAATGCATGGCAACTGACCTTTTTTGTGCCACAGGATATTCCTGGGTTAGCTAAAATGATCGGACAGGATGTGTTTTTAAAACGATTGGAATGGGGATTTCCGGAAAGTGAGAAATGGCGCTACAATGGTCCTAATGATCAATATTGGGATTATCCTGTTGTTCAGGGAAATCAGCAATCGATGCATTTTGCCTATATTTTTAATTGGTTGAATAAGCCTTGGTTGACGCAAAAATGGAGTCGCTCCATAGGTGAACGCTATTATGGCCAAGGGGTTTCAAATGCTTATTTGGGAGATGAAGACCAAGGGCAAATGAGTGCTTGGTATATTATGAATGCTATTGGTTTATTTCAGATAGATGGCGGGACAAGAGTCAAGCCAATTTATGAAATTGGAAGCCCTCTCTTTGAGGAAGTGAAGATTAAATTGGGCGGTAAATACGGTAGAGGTGAACAATTTATTATCAAAGCGAAAAATGCAAATAAGAAAAATATGTATATACAACGTGCTACATTAAATGGAAAACCGCTTAATACGTTTTATTTTGATGCTTCGGAACTTCTGAAAGGAGGTGAGCTTGTTTTAGAAATGGGCGCTACACCGAATAAGCAATGGGGACTGTATCAATAAAAATATATTTATTGCTGGGCCAAACCTGATGCGCATTGAATAATAACAATGATTTGTTAAAATTTGGTTAAACCATTCGGCCTAACATAAGAAACTCGTTTTTGATGACGTTATATCAGTAGTTTCATAATTTAGGTTAATAATTGGTTAGTTAGTAAAAGCCTGAAGTTCCCCACTTCAGGCTTTTGTTGTTATTGACCATCATAAATCTCTTTGCTTAATATGTATAGTTTTGCTAAATCCTATTAACAAACGTAAAATCATCGATATAACGACAAGTACGATTTGTAAATCTTTGCGATTATCTGTAGTATTGTAGGTACACGCTAAAATGCGCGGCCTATGGTGTTTGCTTGAATGAAAGCAATTAACAATGTCGTCTATCAAGATTATATGATCAAATCTATTCGTTTTTTACTTTTAGGATTATTTCTTTGGGAGAACGTTTCTGCCCAAAAGCTTCCTACAGACTAT
Source organism: Sphingobacterium sp. 40-24 (assembly GCF_001899705.1). NCBI lineage: Bacteria > Pseudomonadati > Bacteroidota > Sphingobacteriia > Sphingobacteriales > Sphingobacteriaceae > Sphingobacterium > Sphingobacterium sp. 40-24. Next base: position 104,608 of record NZ_MKWH01000041.1, read on the forward strand.
GTCAACCCGTTTATTGGTACCAGTAATTATGGAACAACTAATCCGGGTGCTCAGGTTCCCAACGGCTTGATGAATGTTTCTCCGTTTAATGTAATGGGATCATCACTTAATGCATTTGATAAGGATGCAAGATGGTGGTCTACTCCCTATGAACATAGCAATAGTTATTTTACAGGTTTTTCTCATGTTAATTTAAGTGGGGTAGGATGTCCAGATATGGGAAGTCTGTTGTTGATGCCAACTTCGGGGAAATTGGAGGTTGATTATCATCAATATGGGAGTACCTATACACAAGAGGTTGCCCATCCGGGATATTATAGCAATATATTAAAGAAATACGGTATCAAGACAGAAGTTTCAGCGACAACCCGTGTAGGTGTGTCGAAATTTACTTTTCCAAAAGGACAGGCAAATATCCTACTTAATCTAGGCGAAGGTTTAACAAATGAAACGGGAGCAACAGTTCGTTATGTAAGTGACACCGAAATAGAAGGGTCTAAGTTGCTGGGCTCTTTTTGTTACACGAACAATCAGGCTGTTTATCCCATCTTCTTTGTTATGCGTGTCAATAAAAAACCGTCAAAAAGAGGATATTGGAAATTCCAGCGTGCCGGAGAAAAATGGGAAAACGATTGGAATAAAGATGCCGGAAAATATAAAATTTTTACGGGCTATACCGATCAGCTTTCAGGCGATGATCTTGGTGCGTATTTTAGTTTTGACGTCAAAGAAAATGAAAGCTTAGAAGTACAGCTGGCCGTATCATTTGTGAGTGTTGAAAATGCGCGTAAAAATCTAGACGCTGAGCAAGCAGACTTTAGCTTTGAAAAAACGCAAAAGCACGCAGCTTCACTTTGGAATAATGCATTGTCAAAGATACAGGTCGAAGGTGGTACAGAGGACCAAAAAACAGTGTTCTATACGGCATTATATCATGCTATGATTCATCCAAATATCTTGCAGGATGTAAATGGAGAATATCCGGCAATGGAAACCCGGAAGACGCTCGTTGCAGATCACAATCGTTACACCGTGTTTTCGCTATGGGATACGTACCGAAATGTTCAGCCTCTAATGTCACTGGTTTATCCTGATAAGCAGGTGGGTATGATACGTTCCATGATCGATATTTATAAGGAAAGCGGTTGGATGCCCAAATGGGAGTTGTATAGTCGAGAAAGCTATACCATGGATGGCGATCCGGCAGTTCCAGTGATCGTTGATGCATGGATGAAAGGCATTCGGGATTTTGACGTTAATACAGCTTACAAAGCGTTTCTGAAATCGGCTACGACTACGGATTCGACAAATAAAATTAGACCAGACAATGCGGACTATGTGAAGTATGGGTATGTTCCACTGCGCGATTCATTCGATAATTCGGTATCTCATGCCATTGAATATTATGTTGCCGATTGGAACCTAGCCCAACTGGCCGCCTCATTGGGGAAAACTAAAGATGCTCAGCTTTTTGCTAAGCGAGCACAGGGGTATAAACACTATTATTCTCCGGAGTATGGGACTTTCAGGCCTATTCTTCCTAACGGCGAGTTTTTAAGTCCATTTAGCCCATTGATGGGCGCCAATTTTGAACCAAATCATGGTTTCCATGAAGGTAACGCTTGGAACTATAGCTTTGCCATACCATTTGATATACCTGGTTTGGTGAAATTGATGGGCGGAAAGCAAAAATTTGTGGATAGACTGCAGGCAACGTTTGATAAAGGGTATTTTGATGTTACCAACGAACCAGATATGCTGTATCCACATGTGTTTTCGGAAATCAAAGGAGAAGAATGGCGTACCCAAAAGCTGGTTAAGGAAATTTTAGAAAAACATTTTACGAATAGCCCTGGGGGTATACCGGGAAATGACGATACGGGAACAATGTCCACATGGGCGTTAATGAACATGATCGGCATCTATCCTTTTTGTCCAGGTAGACCAGATTATACTGTTGTAACACCTGTATTCGACAAAGTGACCATTCAACTCGATAAAAAATATTATCCAAATGGCGACAAAGTGACAATAAGACGTCAAAAAGAGGGTGCCGGAGATTATATAAAAAAGATCTTTATCGATGGAAAACCATTCAATGGATTTAAAATCAACCATCAGACTTTGGTCAATAGCAAGGATATTCTAATCGTTACTGGAAATAGATAATTAGGCAAACTAAATTGAAAAACTGATCTACACGATGAAATATATTAATTACGCGGTCTGTGCAGGCCTTTTGTCCTTAATGGGTTGCGCTTCACTAAAAAACTCCGATGAGACTTCTTATGCTGGGTATGTAAATCCTTTTATCGGAACGGATTTTACGGGGAATACATATCCTGGAGCACAGTCACCTTTTGGAATGGTACAGCTTAGTCCAGATAATGGACTGCCTGGCTGGGACCGTATTTCCGGATACTTTTATCCTGACAGTACGATTGCTGGTTTTAGCCATACACATTTAAGTGGAACCGGAGCCGGCGACTTGTACGACATATCTTATATGCCGGTTACCTTACCTTATCATGAAGCCCCGGCTCCCTTAGGTATACATTCCAAATTTTCGCATAAAGACGAAAAGGCTCACGCCGGATACTATCAGGTAAAACTTACTGATTACGATATAAATGTAGAGCTGACAGCAACGGCACGCTGCGGTATTCAACGTTATACGTTTCCAAAAGCCGAGTCTGCAGTATTTTTAGACTTAAAGAAAGCAATGAATTGGGATGCTACAACAGATTCACACATCGAAGTGGTTGATTCTGTTACTATCCGTGGTTACCGTTTTTCGGAGGGCTGGGCAAGAGGCCAACGCGTTTATTTTGAAACTCGGTTTTCTAAGCCTTTTATGGCCGTTCATATCGATAGTTCAGCAATATTATCCAGTGCTGATACAACGGCAAAAAGTGCAAAACGTATTGGTACAGCATTCAAAGCACGTTTTGATTTCAAGACAGCAGCTGGAGAACAAGTGACTTTAAGTACGGCCCTTTCGGGAGTAAGTATGGAAGGCGCTTCAAAGAACTTAAAAGCAGAAGTTCCAAATGATGATTTTGATTATTATTTAAAAGAGGCCGAACAAAATTGGAACCATGAATTGGGGCGGGTAGCAATCGAGACCAAAGACAAAGAGGAACAGGTTAAATTCTATACAGCACTATACCATTCGATGTTGGCACCGACAATTTTCAGTGATGTTGATGGTGCTTACATGGGGGCGGACCGGAAGGTACATCAGGCTGAAGGTTGGACCAATTATAGCACGTTCTCACTTTGGGACACCTATAGAGCTTCGCATCCATTATTTACCTATATAGACCCTAGTCGAGTAAATGATATGATTAAGTCCTTCATTGCCTTTTATGAACAGCATGGCCGACTACCGGTATGGAATATTTATGGGAGTGAAACGGATATGATGATTGGCAATCATGCCATTCCTGTCATTGTAGATGCATATTTAAAAGGAATTGGTGATTTTGATGCAACAAAAGCGTTAGAAGCCTGTGTTGCCACAGCTAATATTGATAATTACCGGGGTATAGGTCTTTATAAAAAATTAGGCTATGTGCCCTATGACGTAAAAGATGAATACAATGCCGAAAACTGGTCCTTATCACGAACACTTGAATATGCCTATGACGATCATTGTATCGCAATGATGGCCGATAAGATGGAAAGGAAAGATATTGCAGGAGCGTTTTTTGCGAGAGCTCAAAATTATAAAAATGTGTATAATCCGGCTACTTCATTTATGCAACCTCGAGATAGCCATGGTAAATTTATTACCCCGTTTGATGCGGAGGAATATAGTGCACATATCTGTGAAAGTAATGCATGGCAATATTTTTGGTCTGTACAACATGATATTCCTGGATTGATTAAACTTGTTGGTGGGCAAGAGCGCTTTGGACAGAAGCTAGATAGCATGTTTACATTTCATCCTTCCGACACCAGCAAGCTGCCAATTTTTAGTACAGGAATGATTGGGCAGTATGCACATGGTAACGAGCCGAGCCATCATGCACTCTATTTATTTAATGCGGTTGGACAGCCTTGGAAAACGCAGCAATATGCAGCCGAGGTAATGAACAAACTTTACTTGAATACACCTTCGGGATTAAGTGGAAATGATGACTGCGGGCAGATGTCGGCTTGGTATGTATTCAGCGCATTGGGATTTTATCCTGTAGATCCCATAAGTGGAAAGTACGAAATTGGTACACCTTTATTTGAAAAAGCTGAATTGAAGTTGTCCAATGGAAAGAAATTTACCGTGAAAGCTAACCATGTCAGTAAAGCCAATATTTATATCCAAGCCATTACGATTGATGGTAAGCCTCTTGAAACAAGTTATATCACACACGAACAAATTATGTCCGGAGCGACATTGGTGTTAGAAATGGGCGAAAAACCGGGACCGATATGGTACAAAAATAAATAGGATCTATAAGTATATGGAGATTCATATGTGAAGCTCCCAAATAATTAAGAGAAGCCTCCAAATGAATATTAATCGATTTGGGGGCTTTTATTTTGTTGGCAGAATTAAGTTTTTGTAGAAATATGTCGTGCTACACAATGTTCCATTCGGGAAGAGCGCATAATTTGGGATATCGCCGACTTTCGTCCAGCCACATTTTTGATACATAATATAAGCCGGGCTATCGGTTACAGTATCTAGTACCAATAGTGTCTTATTTAGATCAATGGCTATATTTTCAATGTGTTGAAGTAAATTTTGTGCAATGCCCATTCTTCGAAAGTCAGTATGGACTAACATTTTGGCTACATCTGCACGATGTATTTGATTTGAGGGGAGGTCGATTTGGAGTTGAACGGTTCCTGCGATTCGATGCGTAGAAGCATCTTTTGCAATAATCAATATTGTTTTTTGCTGCTTGACCTTGTTCAGTACTTCAGTCCAAAATCTTTTTGCCTGCTCAACTGTTAGATCTTCCATAAAGCCTACAGAGGCACCTCCTTGGACAACATTAAAAGTCAGGTCTACTAATTCAGAAATTAAGGTAATGCTGGATTCGTTGACTTCTTCAACGACAAAATCTGTATTGGAAATAGGTGAGGAACTCATGTGTTTGATCGAGGATGAGATATAGAAAAGGAATTGATCGCTGTGTTATGTAAGAAAAGACATTCTGCTAATGATCGGCTTGGCTCTTCTGGTGAGAATTATAGTTAAAAATCGTTACTCGTTGCGGGTGAATGCATAATAGATGACGTATAACCAACCGAGTATCCCATGAATTAAAGCCCATAGTATGGATTTGTTGCGATCCCATGAGGTGACAACGGCAATGACAGAACCCAGCCCAATACCCGATTGGGTGATCGTCTTTGTCGTTGATTTACTTATCTCTTGGCCAAATACAATATCCGAGATGAAAAGAAAGAATATGAATAATGCGAGGTGTTTCATGATGGCTTTATTGAGCTCCTCTTATTTTGAGTTCTTCATTGATTTCTTTTATTCTTTTAAAATTGAGAATAACAATAGGAGATAAGGCGAAGGGAATCGCCATTAGTGCGCTGAATCCTTTGTTAATTGACGTATAGATCCCCATGCCTAATAGGATAAAGAGCATGGTGGTGAGCATCCATGTAATTACCAGCGCATTTTTTTTGTTGGTTTGAAGCTCTTCGTCAGTCATTCCGTTTAAAGGTCTGTTATTCATATTTCGGTGGTTTATAGTCTCTAAGTTCCGTAATTCTTTTTAAGAAACAAAGAATTTTGCCTTAAATGATGTGTGATTCTTAAATAAATATAGCTTTTTTTTCTGATTTTTTAAAAAATGATTAATTAAATCGCTAAAATAGTAGGTTTCGAAGGACCTTTTTTACAATAATGCAGTATAAGGTGATTTTTATGGATTCCGTGTTTGAAAGAGTAGGCTTTTCATCTCTCAAAGAAATAAATAGTTTGTGCAAAGTAAGGATAAGCGTATTGCTTTTTAGCGAGCAGGTTGTACGGAAAATAACGAATCTTAAAACAACGACCACGAATATTAAACGAGACGGATAGACTGGTTTAAAAAACTGTTATTTGTAAAAAAATTAAGAAATGAGAATGCTAGCTTTAATCTTTATGCTATTTACCATGTGTTCCTGTAGGGGTAATTTGGATTTGGGGTACAACGAGAAAATGGCTAAGCTCTTTCATAACTGTCGAGAAAAAATGGATGAGAGCTATGAATGAGGCACGCGCTTTGAGTAGTTACATCAAAGGATTAAAATGCGAAGCCTCTCAACTGAAATACAGTAAAACTGCCGAAAGTTTTCACATCGCTTCAGTTGGTTACATGACAGAGATCGTTGATGGATATGGTATTTTATTAATTAAATATATTGATGAACAGAAAAAAGGGACTCGGAAAAGTCTGTTGCGGGAGATTACTGATGAAAAAGAGAAAATTGCAGCCTTAGCTGAGTCGTGTTTAGGACATCAAATAGCCTTCATGAATCAAGCTGGAATAAAAGTAGATAGTCAAACAGGAAAGTAGTTGAAATATATTTTAATTTTATAACCATGTTAATACGAAAAAATATGTGGTATTTGCTTATCATTTTACCTATGATGGCATTGTCCTGTAAGAGCAAAATAGCTGCGCATCAGTCAATACCCCCGTATTCATTAGCTGATACTGTGAAACCCGATTGGTATCGCGAATACTATGGTCGGGTTGTAATGATCGACAATGATTTTGTAACGCAGAAAGATGGCAATTATTTAGTAGATCTTCCTTTGCAGATCGTTCCGGATTCCACTTACGTTTTCTTTTTGAGTACTAAAATTCCAGTGGAGTTACTAAAAAAATCCAATGAATTCTATCCCGATCTTCAACATTTTGTACTGATTGTTCCCGATTGGAAGTTTTATGGTGAAGTCGCCGAAGAAGCTTCGAAAAATGGGATGTGTATAGAACCTGCGACAACCAATTTTTATTATTCCATAAAAAGAGAGGACGGTATGGTTAAAGTCGACAGTCTCCGGCTTTCTGGTCTTGATAACCCTAGATTAGATTTTGTTAAACCAATTTCAGCTAAAGGCATGCTTACAATTTATCGAAGAGACAGTTACGGATCGGTTTGTTGCCCGCGTGACCCGAAATGGGATAATGCAGACAAGGATGAGCTTTTCCTACGTGATTTTGAACACCGCAGTCACCTGAAAGTAACTAAAGGGCGGTATGTGCAGATGGAAGGTAAAGAAGGCGAAAAAAGTATCTATTATACCTTACCGGGATTATCTTCAGCACAGCGATTGGAATTTTTAGCAAATAAATATGCGCAATGGATTGCCAATAAGGATACGGGGACAAGGACGATTATACCACAGTTATTTGCACCACAAATTATACCGATGGTAACTGAGGGCTTTAACAAAATGAAAGAATTACCATAAAGTCAAAAATAGTGCGATTTGGTTCTTTCCGGAAGAGCATGTTGTTTTTTTTGATGGAGATAAAGGAGACTGTAACGTAAACTGTGTCAGAGGAATAATTCAATAAGATTATTTATATTCAATTATTCAAACGACACGGTCATGAAAGAAAAAGACCCATTCGACTTTGAGCGCTTCAAGGCAGAAGCCATGCAAGGTCTTTACGAAGGTAAAAGTTTGTCTCCCAATGATGGCGTCCTAGCGCCGTTAATGAAGCATCTGTTGGAATCGATGATGGATGGAGAACTGGAAAACCACTTGAACGAAGAGAAAGCTTCGGGCAATAGCAATCGTCGAAATGGCAAGACAAAAAAGACAGTCCGAGGTCTCAATACCGGAACTTTTGAGCTGGAGACAGGTCGGGATAGATCGGGAACGTTCGAGCCTAAAGTAGTACCTAAGAGACAATTAATCATCACTGAACAGCTTGAGGGACATGTGTTGAGCATGTATGCCAAAGGAATGAGCACACGGGCGATAAGCGAGTTTATACGCGAAATGTATGCAATGGAGATCTCTGCCACAGAAATATCGCGTATTACAGAAAGCGTGCTTCCAGCGGTAAATGAGTGGCGTAGCAGGCCTCTTGAAGCTGTTTATCCCTTTGTATTCCTAGACTGTATGCACATCAAGGTTCGCCAGAATGGAACTGTTGAATCGAGGGCTATCTATAATATCCTGGGAGTTGGTATGGATGGTAGAAAAGATCTGATTGGTCTTTATAGCTCAGAAAATGAGGGAGCTAAGTTCTGGCTTTCAGTTCTTACAGATTTAAAGCAACGTGGCGTTGAAGACATCCTTATTGCTTGTATTGATGGTCTAAAAGGGTTCCCTGAGGCCATATGTCACTTCGCATTAGAATGCCTCCACTAGTTCGCATCA
>NZ_MKWH01000042.1:0-1566 GCF_001899705.1 Sphingobacterium sp. 40-24
CCACAGGTAAACGCTGACGTACCTCGTGAGCCATTGCGTGAGCGTGGACTGAAAGCCGTCCCATACGGAAATAGCAAAGGCTATTGGTCCAAGTATGGAGAGGACTATCAGGAAAAACGTTCGTATGGTATCAATGACCAAAGCCGCCGCCTGAAAGAGTATTTCCAGTAGATTACGAAACCAATCTTTTATAGCTTTCTCTATCTTGTAGGCTTGCCTGTCCATATACATACCCGCCATTGTACCAATATCGGATGGCGACCAACCCAATTCATCCAGTTTTTTATCAAACTCTTCGTCTGATACCATATAGGCAGTTTCGGGGTTTCTGACCATTGCTTCGTATTCCAATTGGTCTTTTTGCTGTTGAAGTTTATTCAGGTCAAGTACCTGGTCTTGCAGTATGGCATGGGTTCCGGTTACAACCGGTCTTAGCACCGCATTAATGGTTCCCAATACGATGGTCGGGAAAAACATAATACACAATCCTAAAGCGAACGGGCGTAATAATGGAAACATATCGATAGGTTCGGCACGGCTTAAGGCCTGCCAAACCTTTAATGCCACATAAAACAACGCACCCAATCCTGCCAAACCCTTAGCAACAGCCGCCATATCGCCTGCAAGCGGCATCATATCGTCATAAAGCGACCGCAGGAGTTCGTGAAGATTATCCCATTCCATTTTTACCAGTATTTTTGGTTAGCAGTTCCGTAGAGTTCAAGCACTCTTTTGGCATCGTTTTTCTTTTTCGCTCTCAAGTAGCTCACAGAAATGTTCTTATTGGTGTAGTAGCGTACCAAACTGTGATATTCCTTTACTTCTTTGTAAACCCTGTCTATGATATCCATACGTTCTTTGTCGTTCAGCGAAAGGCTTGAAGAGGTTACAATCTGCTTTAACTCTTTTAGTAGTTCGGCACTTTCATTGAGCAGTGCCGAATAGCCATTGCCGATAGCTACCAATTCCTGCGGTTTGAAATTTGGATCGTTCATCATTTTCCCGAAGTTGTTCACATACATTTCCGACACATCACCTACCAACAATACCGTTTGTTGCACTTTGCGTGCATCTTTCACCAGGTTGTTGATGGCTTTCAACTTGTCGTAATACTCCTTGCCCTGTTCATACACTCTCTTCACTTCGTTGAAGTTTTTTACAACATTGCTCACAGTCGAAGAAGTCTGTATGATTTCGTTTGCAGAGTTGATGATACCCGAAGCCAGATTAGCCGGATCTGTTACGACCCATTGGGCATTTGCTGACGGTGCTGCGGCAAGCATTAAGGCCGTACACACCAGATACAATACTTTTTTCATTGTTCTTGAAATTTTAAATGTTAATGACTATTGATTTGCTTTGTCACGCCTTTGCATTGCGATATGCTTAATGGCGAGTTCTACATTGCCGTCGAGTTCAGCAGCAAGCTGCATCACTTCTATTTTTTCGGTTTCTTCAGTCGTGTAGGCGTAGGATAAGGACCCGGCGCCTTGCCATATTGACTATGGTAGGTTTCCAAGAACTCTCCCCCGAACCGTACGTACCTGTCTCCAGGTATACGGCTCT
>NZ_MKWH01000043.1:0-9322 GCF_001899705.1 Sphingobacterium sp. 40-24
TCCGTTGGGATTGCAAAGGTAGAAATCTTTTTTGAACTTCCAAAAACTTTGTGAAGTTTTTTTTCTTTTCTCTTTTTCCGATTTCAGCGTTTAAAATAAAATCAGCGGGATTTTAAATCCTGCCAAACTCCCTTAAACCCTTCTTTTTTCAGGATTCCTTCTTTCGAAGTAACCGTCCCTCCCTTGCGGAGTGGTGCAAAGATAGGGAGTTTACAGACAAACTTCCAAGCCTTTTGTTCTTATTTATTTCATTTTGCCCTTAACTACCTGTAACGGTGCGAGATTCTTTTTGTAAAACAGGTGATCGGAAGGCTGGGAACGTCGGCTCCGGGACAGAATGGGGACGGGAACCGGGATCTAACCTGGACATTGCAGGGGAACCGCGGCGCGCTGCGTACATACCGGGAACCGGGCTTTGGCACAGGCTTCCCTGGGGAAAAAGGAATGGTGCTGGAAATTGGATCGTACCGCGGAAACCGGGCTAACCCTGCTGTGTTCCCACTTCCCGGGGAAAGAGAAACGGTATCGTGAACAGTAAAGGTGGTATTGTTAGGCCTGAAAGATGCAAAGGGCATTCTTCGCTCTGCTTTTGCCCAATTGAAAACGGTGTGCCGGCTATTGATAAAGCCAGAACAATGGCAGAACACAGGCTGCCGGAATACCTTCTTCTGTAGCTATACTTTTCTACCTGTTTACTTAGGTTTAGTTTAGAGTTAACTTAGGGTTTGTTTAGGTATAGTATAGGTCAGAGCTAAACTAAACCTAACTTTATACTAAGCTAAATATAAACAAAAGCTAAACTAAGGAATAAAGCATCCTTAACTCTCCTTTATTTACTGGGGAAGCATGGCTCATTTAGGGCAAACTAGGGTTCTGCCTCGTGGACAGGGCTCCGGCTGCTACGCAGGGCTTGCGGGAACCTTCGACTCCCCTCCCCACCTGCTTCGTACCATGCTCGGGGCAGATTTGCCCTGCAACCGTGTTCTGTCCGTGTTGAGTCCGTGTTGAGTCCGAGTCTGGCATGGATTCAGGTTACTTTTAAGCTAGCCGCACCCTGCCCGCAGGGCGAAACTAAGCCCTAGCTAAACCCTCGCTAGGCCCATTCAGGATAGATTCTGGACTGTTTCAAGATCGAAAACGAAACGAACCGCAGCGCGACATCTTACCTAGAAATACCGAAAAATAGCCAAAAAAACACCAAACACTCGGACTCGCATAGGTTACATGGGCCGAAAAGCCCTTGGTTAGCTTCGTGTATGTTGAACTTCTTTTTAATTTTGAAGAGGGATTGGAAAAAGGAAATCCTGCCAATCAAATCCATTGGCGAAGTCCCAGCCGACCATAGATAATGGCTAATTATGAAGATAAAAACGCATTTATACATTTTTTTATGTAGATTTATCTTCTTAAAATAACCACCAGAGCGATGAGCAGAACTACCCTGAAAGATATAGCGTTGGCACTCAATATTTCTGTTTCGACGGTTTCCAAAGCATTATCAGACAGCTACGAAATAAGTGAAGCGACTAAAAAGATGGTTCAGGAATATGCCAAAAAGCATAATTTCCACCCAAATAAGTTGGCACGGAGCTTAAAAATAGGAAAATCCAATACAATAGGGGTTATTGTATCCAACATTAGCAATACATTCGTTTCACAAATCCTCGATGGAATTCAAATAGCCTCTCAACAGACGGTCTATGACGTTATTTTCATGCAAAGCCGGGAAGACGAACGGATCGAAAAAAATTGTATTGACGTCTTACGCATGCGCGGTATTGATGGCTTAATGATATCTCCAGTCTCTTCTGATTCAAATATTGAAGAACTAAAAGCACTGATAAAATCGCAGATACCTGTGGTTATTTTTGATCGCATCAATCACCAGCTTGATACATTCAAGGTCGGGGTCAATAATTTCCAAGGTGCATATAACGCCACAAAACACCTCATCGAACAGGGCAAAAAAAATATTTTGCATATCACGGGAAAGAACTTAGGGGTGGCAGCCGAACGATTAAATGGCTTTAAATCGGCTTTATCAGATGCGGGTATTCCTTTTGATAATAGGCATTACATCGAATGTAACTTTAATAATACCACGGATATCGACCAAACAATAAGAGAGATTTTACTCAAAGAATATCTTGAACATAAAAATATTGATGCAATTTTTGGAGCAACAGATATTATTACAACCCGAACATTGGGTATCTTGGCTGAACTTCAGATTCAAGTTCCTTCCGAAGTTGCAGTTATCGGTTTTTCAAACACGCAAATTGCTGCTTCGTTAAATCCAGCGCTATCCACCGTTGTACAGCCTGCAACAGAAATTGGAGAATTAGCAACAAATAAATTAATGGCGACCATTAACCAAACAAGACCAGTGCATGAATTTGAAACGATTGAGCTTCCGACACAGCTCATCATTCGTAAATCTTCTTTATAATTTCAGTCACTATAAGCTTCGAAGAGGCATTTAAAAGTAAAACAGCCGAGAAACAGGAAGAACATCGCTTCTAATTTCCCGGCTATTTTTTTTTACTAACGGTCCAGACCAAAAGTTATTGATCACAAATTAAACTTGCCCCTTGGTATTATTCACCGATAATACCATATTCCAAGCCCCGTAATTCTGCAAGCCCTCTCAATCTTCCAATAGCAGAATACCCAGGATTTGTGACTTTATTCAGATCATCCAACATCTGATGACCATGATCTGGTCTGAATGGAATAGCGGTAGATCTCAATTGATTTTCAGCGACCAAAATTTTCATAACTTTAAACATATTTACATCACCATCCAAATGGTCTGCCTCGTAAAAACTCCCGATAGCATCTTTCTTCACATTCCGCAAGTGAACAAAATTTACCCGTCCTTTGATATTTTCCAAGATCGCTGGCAAATCGTTGGTCTGACTAGCCCCCAAAGATCCCGTGCAAAAACAAACGCCATTAAATTGCTGCGGAACTGCATTCAGAAAATACTCAAAATCCTCACCATTACTGGCTATGCGAGGCAAACCTAATATCGGATATGGTGGATCATCCGGATGAATCGTCATGCATATACCATTCTCTTCGCAAGTTGTCGCAATTCCCTGAAGAAAATAAACCAGATTATTGCGCAAACCGTCTTTTCCAATATGCTTATAGGTATCAATGCTTCCTTTCAATGCCTCCAATTCCACATTCTTCTCCCCCGGAATTCCCATTAAGACAACATTTGCCAATTCATCTTTTTGCTGTTCCGAAATTTCATCAAATCGCAAAGATGCACGTTTTACAACATCTTCGGGATACGCTGCTCGAGCTTCATCACGTTTTAATATAAATATATCAAAGAGTGCCAAATCAATCCAATCAAAATACAATGCTTTTGAACCATCCGCCATGGTTAAGTCCAATTGTGTACGTGTCCAATCCAGCACGGGCATAAAATTATAACAGATTGTTTTGATACCACATTGGGCGAGATTGATTAATGTCTCATTATATTTCTGGAGGTATTCATCTACTTGAGCTCCTTTTGTCTTAATCTCCTCGTGTACTGTCACACTTTCCACCACTGACCAGGTAAGACCCGCATCTTCTATAATGCGTTTTCTTTCTTGAATATCGGCAAGTGGCCATACCTCACCGTGAGGAATATGATGTAATGCCGTAACAATGCCAGTAGCTCCAGCCTGTTTGATATCCTGTAAAGATACGGGGTCATTGGGCCCATACCAACGCCAGGTTTGTTCTAATTTTTTCATCTTAAAATTTAATTAAACGCCACACCATGCATTAAAACCACCATCGACAAAGACAGTCTCTCCCGTCACAAAGGCCGATGCGTCACTCAACAAATAGATTAAAGTTCCTTTTAACTCACGGGGGTCGCCCAAGCGGTTATAGGGCGTTCCATGAAGAATGCGTTTGGTACGGTCGCTATAAGTACCGTCTGGATTGATCAATAAGTTTTTGTTCTGCTTGGTTAAGAATACGCCCGGAGCGATTGCATTAACCCGGACTTGATCGCCATAACGCTGAGCGAGTTCGGTGGCCATCCATTTTGTATAACCATCGATACCGTGTTTTGCCACAGTGTAGCCCAAAACACGTGTAAAAGGACGACTGGCTGTGAGGGATGATATATTGATTATGACACCCTTTCCGCTTTCGGCAATCACACGACCAATAATATGCGTAGGAATCATTGTACCATACAGATTAAGCTCAATTGCTTTAATGGTATCCTGAATATTGCTCGCGAATAAATCTTGATCGGCACCAATTGTTGCACCGGGAATGTTGCCTCCAACGGCGTTTACTAAAGCGTCTATCCTACCCCACTTTTGCAAAACTTCATCTTTCGCCCGAGTGACATCCTGTTCGTTCATGATGTCAACTTCAACAAATATAGCTTCGCCACCAACGGAATCGACCTGTTGGACACGCTCTGCCCCGATTTGTCCATTACGTCCAAGGATCGCGACTTTGGCTTCTGCCTCGGCCAAAGCCTCAACAAATGCCTCGCCTAAAATCCCTGTACCTCCCGTAATTACAACTACCTTATCTTTTAATGAAAATGGATTATTATGCATGTATTTTTATTTCAAATTGGTATTTATCCCCAATTTTATTGATAATAACCTTAATTACAAAAAAAAGTAATTGATTTAATTACGATAACGTTTTAGTTACGCCGCCCTCCTTATCTTCTTCTTCTGTCGTTTCATCATCAAACAGAATCCGTATAGAAGGTGTATAGGTATCATTATGCTGACCGGTTTTATTTGCCCAGAAAAAAGCACATAGAAAAATCAAAGCCAACAAAACACTACAACCGATCAAAATATACATTATTTCCATAACAACTAGAGTTTACGGCGTTTGGCATACCATCTCGTCATGAGACTTGTAAAGGAGATAATCGTTACCGTACTGATTGGCATTAGAATCGCAGCAAATAATGGCGACATAATACCCTGCACGGCAAAGCTCAATCCAATTACATTATATAAAAGAGATATTCCAAAGCTCATATGTATTACTTTCACCGCATCTTTACTAAAAGCAAAGAAATCTGGCATTTTTGAAAACGACTCCCCATCCAGTATTGCATCGCAACCGGGGGAGAAGTTATTGATATCATCACTCACGGCGATGCCCAAATCTGCTTTACGCAATGCCCCTGCATCATTAAGGCCATCACCAATCATACAGACATGCTTTCCGTCTACCTGAAAATTTTGAATTGCTTTCAGTTTTTCCATGGGTGATTGATTAAAAAGCAAACTTGCGTTTGACGGAAAAATTAACTGCAGTGCATCCAGGCGTCTATCATTATCGCCCGAGATCAAATGAAGGTCATATTCAACTTTAAAATCTTCAATCAACGCCGAAAGGCCATCACGCCAGGATTGCTCCATAGTAAAATACCCTTTTAACTCCTCACCTATGCGAATAAAAACCACAGACCCATCTGTTTTAATATTACCGATATTCAGAAAGTTAGCACTACCGATTTTAATTTCCTTACCACTTACATTAGCCTGCATCCCCTTTCCCGGAAATTCCTTAAAATCCTGTACCGAAATATCAGCAGAGACATTCAGCCACTTGACAATCTCACGGCTCAATGGATGGCTAGAGTTTCTACATACCGCATTCAGTAACTTTTTGTCAATTGCTGAAAGACTACCTTCAAAATAAATTGAAGTTGCTTTAGGCGATGATATTGTGCCAGTTTTATCGAACACCAAAGTATCAATCGTTGCCATCTGCTCAATTGCGGCCGTATTTTTCACATAGAACTTATTTCGATCAAAAATACTTAGCGCTGCAGAAAGGGTAAATGGAGAGCTCAACGCCAGCGCACATGGGCATGCAATAATCAATACCGCCGTAAAAGCTCCCCAAGCCCTGCTTGCACTTCCATCAACGGCCCAAAATAAGGCAGCCAATAGTGCAATAGCCAATAAAACAACAGTAAAATATTTACTTATAAAGTTGACAAATGTTTGAAAATGTTTGTCATAATCTTTATAATTCTCATTATTCCATAATTTGGTCAAGTAGGACTGTGAAATCGGTTTGACCACTTCAAGTTCTATCGCTTCCCCCGTCTGGCGTCCGCCGGCATAGATAATTTCGCCTAAGGTCTTACTGACCGGACTTGATTCTCCCGTTACAAAGCTAAAATCTATCGCAGCATCGCCTTTTAAAAGCATGGCATCAGCGGGTATAATTTCATTGTTCCGAACCAAGATACGGTCACCGATATGAACGTCAGCTAATTGTACAGGTTTGTCCCCTGATTCCGTCAATACTGTTACAGCCACGGGGAAATAACTCCGGTAATCCCGTTCAAATGAGATATGATAATAGGTACGTTGTTGTACCCATTTTCCGATCAATATAAAGAATACAAGACTACAGAGTGTATCCGTAAAACCAGCTCCTGTCTGTGTGATCACCTCAAACGCGGATCGCAAAAATAACACGAGGATTCCTAGAGCTAATGGCACATCCAGATTCAATCTCTTTTGTTTCAGACTCCAATAGGCCGATTTGAAATAATCCGATGCACAATACAATAAAACAGGGAGACCAAAGGCCAGGTTTATATAACCAAAGAAATTGGCATATTCCTTTTCAAAACTCCCCATTCCAAAATAATCAGGGAAACTGAATAACATAGAATTTCCAAAACAGAAACCGGCAACAGCAATTTTTGCGACCAAAGGATTCAAATTATTTCTATTCCCTTCCTTTACAACATCCTGCAAAGTGATTTTAGGGTCATAACCGATATTGACCAAAAGATAAACCAGGTCTTTCAATGGCAGCTCATTGTGATTGAATGTAATGCTCGCCTGTTTCTTCATAAAGTCCACGCGCGACTGCAGTACGTTGGGATTTAGTTTATATAAATTTTCCAGCAACCAGATACAAGAGCTACAGTGAATAGCCGGAATATAAAAGGTGATGATAGTCATCTTATCATCTTTATAATCCACTAATTTACCGGCAATCTGTGGTTCATCCAGATAGGAAAAATCTTCTTGCTTGGATTTATTTGATTTACCAGGGTGCTGATTATAGCGATAATATTGCTGCATACCACTATCGTTCAGTACTTGGTAAACGGTCTGACATCCCAGACAGCAAAAATCATGATGATCGAGCTGATAACCCGTTTCCTCAATTTTATCGCCGCAATGGAAACATTTTTCTGCAAGTTGTATTTCATCCCTTAGCTCTGCCATACCTTCGTTCTAAATTGCCTGACTAAATAATTGATTTTGTGCTTTTGAACGCAATAATCGCTGATCAAAGGCCATACAGATATTTCTTAAAAAAGAGCGTCCAAAAGCAGTACATTGAATTAAGTCGCCGGTTATGGAAACTAAACCATCTGCAACAAGTTCAGACAATTCGTCGATAATCTGCCCATTCAACGGCGCACCTGTCGGCAACTGCACTTTACCTTTACACATCATATCGAGGATATAACGCCTTACAAGAAGATCCTCCTCGTTGAGTATATGTCCTTTTACAACGGGCAATACCCCTGCGTCGATAAGTTTATGGTATTCTTCTACGGTCTTCACATTTTGGGCAAAAGCCCCCCAAGCATCACTGATCGAAGAGACGCCAATACCGATTAACAGGGGGCTAAACCGATCAGCATACCCCATAAAATTGCGATGTAATCGCTCTTGTTGAAAAGCCACAAATAACTCGTCCTCTCTTTTCGCAAAATGATCCATACCAACATCTTCATAGCCATGGGCTAAAATCATTTTTTTCCCAAGATTATACAGGGCAAGTTTGGCCGCACCATTCGGTAGATCTGCTTCGGTATAATGTCGTTGACCGGGTTTTATCCAAGGCACGTGGGCATAGCTATAAAAAGAGATCCGGTCTGGAGCGAGCAGCATCGACTTTTGAATGGTATCGGCGACGGTCGCAAGCGTCTGCTTAGGCAATCCGTAAATCAGGTCAAAATTAATGGACTCAAATCCGATTTTCCGCGCATTCAGCATAACCTCTTCCACTTCCGCTGATGTTTGATGCCGGTTGATCACAAACTGTACAAGTGGATCAAAATCCTGTATTCCCAGGCTCAGGCGCCGAAATCCCAAATCGAATAAAGTTTGTAGATGCGCGATCGTTGTATTGGCGGGGTGAGCTTCAAAAGAGAATGAATGATCAGGAGCCAGGTCTGAAAGTTTAAGGATTCCCTCAATCAGTACCCTCAAATTATCTGGGTGGAAAAAGGTCGGAGTTCCACCACCCAAATGTATTTCTGCCAATAACGGTCTTTCTCCTTTAAATAGAGCGACGTACATTTCCCATTCCTTCAAAAGAGACGCAATATAAGGTTCTTCAACGCGATGGTTTTTTGTAATGCGCGTATTGCAGCCACAATACGTACAGAGGCTTTCACAAAAAGGAAGATGGATATACAGGCTGATTCCTTTCTCCTTCGATTGCCCAAAGGTATGATAGACTTGATTAGTCCATGCCGTCCGGGAAAATGCTTCATTATCCCAAAAGGGAACGGTTGGATAACTTGTATAGCGCGGTGCGGCAACATTATATTTCTGCACCAATTCTTCCATTATAACCTGCGATGTAATCATTTTATTTTATTTTTTTTGCACAGTCGTTTAGACAACAACAGGCTTTACCCACACATTTTTCTATTCCCCATAAGTTGAGATTCCGGACGGTCTGCTCAGCCAGTCCTTTGGGACTCTGATCTTCGAACGGCGCATTGGCAATCTGAATATGCAGATCTCCAGCTTTCACTAAATCGATATGAGCAGTATCTTTACTCCGGGTCATAATTTTATTGATCCCTAACCCTTTTAAATTAAGTAGCATGCTCTCGTCCAAAATATCGCTCACGGAAATAACTACCGCATCTTTTCCACGCGCATAATTCTGTGTCTCCGCATTTAATCCATTTGAAATCAAAGTTAAGTCATGTTGTTTGGCATTTGCCAATGCCCAAAACTCTTTTTCAAATGACCTTACATTATATACTACTACTTTCATTCTGATTCTACAATCACCAATTAAGGTTTATCCTAAGAACAAAAGTAAATTATGCATATGGGCAAAAAGATGATGTAGCACCACACCTTAAAATGATATTTATCACAATTCACAAAAACTTGCATGATTTCGCAAATACCAACAGTTATGTACTAAAAAAGGCGTGTTCAGAAAAACTGAACACGCCTTTTTTTTGTTGATTTTGTCTCGTCCTGAAATAGCGATACATAAAAAGAATCGTTATGAAAGAAGGCACAAATTATGTAAA
>NZ_MKWH01000044.1:0-106604 GCF_001899705.1 Sphingobacterium sp. 40-24
TGATCTGCGTGAATAATTTGATCCAAAACATCAAAAAAGGTACTTAAAGTTTCAATCATATTCCCCTCCGGGGTACAAAAAAGCTCATCTAACGATGGGCTTTTCGTGTTTTAGCCCCTTGCCTCCAAAGACTTATCCGAACTTAATACGTCCGAGAAAATTATTTTTTGTCCGAAAATTGATAAATTAGACAATATGTCCCATTCAGCTCATTCTCGCCGGCATTGGCCGACACTCCTACTGTCCGTGCTCTTCTCCTTAAAGGGTTTAGACCTCAGCGCGCAATTGTTTCATCAGGACAGCCTGAAATTAATAGCTCGGCAGTTTGCCTTTACCGAGGGACCGGCAGTGGATAAGTCCGGGGACATTTATTTCACCGATCAGCCCAATAACAAAATCTGGAAATATAGCACCAAAGGGCAACTTACGCTTTTTAAAGATGCTGCAGGCCGCGCCAATGGCTTGTATTTTAACCATCAGGGTCAGCTCCTCGCCTGTGCCGACGAAAAGAACGAAATCTGGTCAATCAGCAAAGATGGAGAGGTTACCGTGCTGCTCTCAGCAGTTGATGGGAAAAAACTGAATGGTCCAAATGACCTTTGGGCAGACAAGAAAGGCGGCATCTACTTTACAGACCCCTTTTATCTGCGCGAGTATTGGACAAGGAAAAAGCCAGAGATCGCTGGGCAGAAAGTATACTACCTCCCGCCCGGAAAAGGAAAAAAACCGATCGTAGTAGCTGAAGATGTAAGCAAACCGAACGGCATTGTAGGATCGGCCGATGGAAGATACCTGTATGTCGCCGATATCGAACGGAATAAAACATACCGGTACAGCATTGAATCTAACGGCAAACTCAGCAGACAGACGGCACTTATTGATCAGGGATCTGACGGGATGACTTTGGATCAGCAAGGAAATATTTACCTCACAGGCAAAGGCGTTTTTATCTATAGTCCTACAGGCCTGCTGATCGGACATATTGAAGTAAATGAACCATGGACGTCCAATGTCTGTTTTGGAGGCAAAGATCGCAGCGACTTATTTATAACCGCCTCAACAGCCATCTATAGGATCCCCATGCGTACCAAAGGCGTAGATTAATACCGCCGAAAGAAAAAACATTTTTTATAGGACCTTATCGGATTTATGATATTTTTGAATGTTTAATTAACTATATGAATAAACTCAATCAATATATCAAAGACAAAAATTGGGTCGAAGTGCTGAACCACTGTAAAGTACTAAATCCCGATGAACGCTCAGCAACTATACAACACTTGCATTCGTTGGATATTGACACCGATATTTTAGGAAAGAATGTCGATAATTCAGATAGTCAGGCACGACTTGAGTTTTATGAGAACCGTAAAAAGGTGAATGCCACGCTCAATTTTGCACTTATTGCCTGTACCCGCCAATTTGAGGATATCGCACAGATTAAACGCTTAAATGGAACTTGGCATTCCTGCCCGTTAAGCTCCTACCTGGTAAATCCGGCCATTGGTGTAGAACCCTTAATGGCCTTTTATCAGCTTTTCCCACCCGTCTACCTGCATAAGATCGTTAAAGATTCACAAAAGGACCGCTTTGACGGTATTGATTTCAAGGTATTATGGGCATTTTACCAACAAGGTTGGATCACTTTTGATGAAAGCTATTTTGTTGCTTGTTTGTTGACAGTTGATACGTATGACAGAAGCACGGAAGAGGAGGCCGATTTTTTATTGAAAAATCCAGCGGCAATCGACAGCGTATTTCTACAATTCCACCACTATGAAATTCCTGTGCTCGACATTTCCAAATGGAAAGCGCGTGAGGGATTTGTATGTAAAAAAGTGACTGAGTATTGGACAGAGGTCATACAAATCATGCAGGAGAAGGGCTATGTATTTGACCGCGCTATTATTCCCCGCTTAATGGAGTCGTTACTCAATAACTGGAAGAAACCGCATTTAGATTGGCATACCCGGCTGTTGGGTGTATTTAATACGACAAAACAGGAATATCTGAAACAGCAACAGCTTTTGTTTTCGCTCCTGAATACTGGTAATACCAGTCTTATAAATTTTTCGGTCCGACAGCTCAAAACAATCTATAAAATGGAAGGTTTTGATGACAATGGATTTATTGATCATGTGATCACTATTTTCCCAAAGGAAAAAATAGAAAAATCATTGCTGCAGTGTTTGGATATCCTCGAGCACCTGCTGAAAAAAGAGGAACATAGCACGCTTGATATTTCCGCAGAGCTATCCATGCTGTTACTACAGACTGATTCAAAAGTACAGGAAAAAGGCGCCCGGCTTTTAGTAGCACAGGCTGCTGATCCGGAAGTCCTGAACGATCTCGTTGAACCGCACCGCAGTAATTTAAAACTTAAGACCCTCGAAATTCTTGGCTTGGCACAAGCGACACCTTCTGTAGCAGAACCCGCATTTGAAGAGGCGGAAGCACAATTCGAAGCAGAACAACTGGAACAGGTCGTGATTCCATCCACTTGGGATGCTTTGCTATTTCAGATCGGCAATTTCATCAGAACGAAGTCTGCTTTAGATTTCGATATCTTCCTCGAAGGACTGAATCAGTTACAGAACGATATCCCAAAAGACTACAAAAAGCAATTGAAACCCTATTGCAAACAGCTGTTCAGCCGTTTTTGGGATGTTGACTACATGGGCTTTTTCGCTGATTTTATGCACTATTGGATTGGCGAAGATAGCACCGAAAAAACTGGTCATAAAAGTGACAGCATCCCCTTCGCACAGCATAAGCTGGATTGGATGCGACAAAAACTCGTCAACAATAACAGCTTACCATTTCTGTCGACACCGAGTCACCTCCCCTTTTACCTGCATCCTAACGTACTGATAAAACGCTTACTCGCGTATGAACAAAAAAAGGCTGCTATAGAGATGGAAGATCTGATCGTCGCTTGTAATAGATTGTTATACCAAGAAACAGATGAAGAGACGGTTCGCCTTGTGAAGACCTTAAAAGGAAATTACGCTGCTGCAATGCAGTACTTTCTGGGAGTTACAGACCATGTTAAGCCCACAACAGATGTATTGGCCCTCTGGGCGCAAGTAACACGGATCAAGCAACCCGATCAGGTATTTCCGGAATTTGAACATACCTCAGCTAAAAGCTATCCCGCTGTCGTAAATCCATTTGAGATCACATTCGAAATTGCGGTCGACAAAAACGAATACGCAACCTGGCACAGAATGTTTCTGGAACACAACTGGAATTATACCTGGAAGAGACAGGAAGAAACCAAACATTACCCGCCGTTATTCTATCATACAGCGTCTTTTGCGACAGGATTTCGGGAGGCCATTGCTTTTCAACTCAGCTTAACACCACAGTACATTGGTCCGACTTTATGTCGCTATATCCCAGACACCGCTTCAGGAAATGAAGTCCGGGAGATGGAAAACTGCCTGTACCCGATGCAATTTGTGATGGATAATCACCTGGAGGTACGAGGCAGCGGATGGTTCTATATTGCTGTTTGTTTATTGTTTGAAAAGAAGATCTCGCGGGATCTGGCTGCAGAATATGTACAGTTTGCGCTGTTGAATAGCAAACAGGATCTTTCCTACCTTGCTCATGTAATCGGCAGACTACTTGCCGCCGGGTATGCGCCGGTCAACAGGTTTATCGAATATTTAGACCGCCCATTTGTCGCACAGCAGATCAAAGCGTTCCAATTATTATGCCTAGAAAAGACCCTAGAGCACCTTGATGCTGAGCGTCTACCAGTGAACAGCAAAAAATTGGCTGCTTATTACGCCGAAATTTCGGCCCAACTTCATAAGGAAGTAAATCAGGTATTTTTAAGTAAAGTAAAACGCAAATGGATGTAGACTTTGAATATCAGTATCAACATACTTCTACGATTGCTATGGGTGGGCGGGACAAATCTTTTATCCTAGCGCATTGTTCTGAAATTGAACAGGACAATCAGGTTCCTTGCTTCTTTCATGGCAGCATTATACATTCATTTGTTGCTTCAAAATGTTTAAGTACGCTCGGTAAAACGGTACGCTCTCATTTTGCTATTAGCCCCGATCAGCGCATTAATATGCGCGATCCAATCGTTTCTGTCGGTAATGGTCAGCTACATTTTGAAGCATTTTCATCCTGCAACAGTGTTTACGCGCGTATTGACGTCCTGCAAACAGGAATTGACGGGGAGTTTATTCAATCTGGCTGTACCAATGTCGATTTTAACGATGCAACGATCCGGGCTTTCAATACCGTTGGTCGCAGCGATAAATTGATCGTCGGCGTAGGTTCCAATGAGTTGAAAGTCATCACTTCGCGCGCGGAGACTACGGAGAAAAAAGTGAGTTTGCCCGATCGCTGGATTAAAGGATTGGGCAATGTCCAGGTGTACTTATCGCAAATGGAGCTTGCCTTTAAATTGAACAAAATTGAAGCTTTGCAGCTCTTTAAAGGTCTGCCGAAAAGCGCAGTCAAGCCCGAATACTTTTTATCGAAATCGGGCAACAGCTATACTTTTTCTGCCGTTGCCAAACCCAACAGTTTAAAAATAGGTGGTATCCATCGACTCAATCTGATCGAAAACCTGCTTTTGCACGTAGACAGTGTTTCATTCTATAAACACGAAGATCAGCAAAGCACAGCGGTAGTACTGGATTTCAAAGACATACAAATGCTGTTTCTACTTTCCGAAAGTGTCTACCGGGGGTTTTCTGGTGAAAGTAAGCACATCGAAAACCTGTTGGTTCAACTGCCCGAAGAATGGCTTTTGAGCATCAATAATTATTTTAAAACCAATGAGGTTTTTCAACCTACGCTAGTTTCCATAGAACATGACATTCAGCTCGGCACCATGGCAACCATGCAAGCCTCACTCTCCAGTATGGGATTATTGGGTTACGATTTGTGGAGCAACAATTATTTTTACAGAAAGCTTCCCTTTAAACTTTCACGCTTAAAACGCTGTAATCCAAGGTTGCAAAATGCCGTTAAGTTGGTTGACGATGATGCTGTGCTGCTCCTGCAGCACGACAAAAATGGCATTAAGGCCGAAGTAAAAGGTAGTGCGAACCTGAGCCATATTGTCGTCGGCAAAGGGAATGATCTGCAATGTACCTGTACCTGGTTTACGAACAACAGGACAAATAGAGGTCTCTGCAAACATATCCTGGCGGTAAAGATGAAGCTCGGTGAAGTATAAACATCGAGCAACCTTTACATTTCATGATCCACACTTACCTGTGCTTTATAGCGGTCGATCTTTTGGTACACCTTATTAAAAAACATTTTTTTGTCCCGCGTTCCTGCTGTATTTAACAACCTGGAGTTTTTGAGCTGATGCTGATAGAAATGGAAGGCGTGTTGACAGCTGTCTTTATCATTGGTAATAAAATAACCAAGCATTGTATGCGGAACGAATAGTGACCTCCGGTCGTTATTTCCAACAAGGACATTATTGTTTAAAATCAATAACTCATGGTAGTACAGCTGGTACTGGTCGTTGTTTGGTACACAACTTTTCTCCAGTGAAAATAGCAGTTCTTTAAGCTGCTCACAGAGCAGCTTTCCGTTTTCGGCAGTCAGTAAACCGGCCTGCGAAAAATAGATGATCTGCTGCAGGGTACTGTTAATGGTGGTATCGTTCCAGATCTCTTTCACCCGGATGGACGAATAATAATCGTGCAGCTTCTGGCCTCTACCATCGATAGGTGTATTCGCCAAAAAAGATTCGAAAGACAGTTCCAATCCGTCCGACCCCAATAAATTGAGCCATACATATTTTTTGAATATGGACAATAACCCTGTATCGATGGTATAAAAGATCGGAATATCCTTAGCCGAGTAATACAGGTAAGTCCGCAGATTGGGTTCAAACTCCGTTAAGGATTTAAACGAATGCTCCAGGTAATTTGACAGATCATTAAAGGACTGAATTTCTGGCGTTTTTTTCACTAAGATGTGATCACTTTGCTGAAATAGCTTATCCAAAGAAAGTGAAAAGCGATTTGCAAGCTGCACCGTCTCCCCAATTGAAAATTTGCTCTTCATGGAGATTCTGCGGTGCGCCGCATCATAACTAATATCGAGGGCGCCTGCAATCACCTCGATAAGAGATTTCGCGGGATCGATTTTCCGCTGTATTTCCTGAATCAACTTCTCCTGATACATAAGCTCACTATTTTTTTTGCGATAATCACAAAAATAAAAAATTATATTATTGTTTACCACAATTTAAACTGCGATTATCACAATAACTTTGGAAGACAATCGATATTTATTTATTAAAAGCCAGTTATGAAAATCGTATTAAATAAACCAGAGGGCTTAGCCAGCCCAAGTGAAATGTCAAAGACGTTGCCATTTTCGCGCGAAATTAGTCATGAGGGCACCGCAGCATTATCAAGCTACCTCGAAAGCGCAACAGGCCAGCAATTCCCGATCTTGACGGGCACACGCCTAGAACCAGCGCTCTTCCAGGGCAACATTGAAAACTTTATCGGTATGAGTCAAATCCCGACGGGCGTTATCGGCCCTCTTCAGGTTCATGGAACTTCGGCCAATGGAAATTACCATATCCCGCTTGCGACCACGGAAGGGGCATTGGTTGCATCTTATCACCGCGGATCCAGAGCCTGTTTAATGGCCGGCGGGATAACATCGATCTGTCTGCAAGAAGGGGTTCAAAGAAGCCCTGTATTCAAATTTGAAAACATCAAGGATCTGAGTCTCTTCGTTTCCTGGTTCCTCGCAGAGAAAGAAAACTTTCAGGAAATCGTAAGGCGTACAAGCCGTTTTGCGAAGTTAACCGATACCCGCATACAGATCGAAGGCAATCATTTAACCATCTCCTTTGAGTATTTCACTGCAGATGCAGCAGGCCAGAATATGGTTACCATCTGCACAGAGGCTCTCTGCCAATTTATGATGGCCTCTTGTCCCATCAAACCCAGTCACTGGTTTATTGAGGGAAACAGCTCGGGAGACAAAAAAGCAACCGCCGCGGCTTTCCATCATGTTAGGGGCAAAAAGGTAACTGCCGAAATAACACTGCCAGCCAACATCGTGTCCGAAGTCCTTAAAACTTCATCCGAACTGATGGACCGCTATTGGCGTACATCTACCATGGGGGTTATTCAAAGTGGAGCTATAGGGGCACAGGGGCACTACGCCAATGGATTGGCCGCCTTGTTTTTAGCAACGGGTCAGGATGTCGCCTGTGTTGCCGAAGCAGCAACCGGTATCACGCGCATGGAGCTGAATAAAGACGGTTCACTCTATGCGGCCGTGACCTTGCCCAATCTTATTGTCGGCACTGTCGGTGGTGGAACAAAGCTCCCGACTCAAAGAGAGTGCCTGGAAATGATGGACTGCTATGGCGAAGGGAACGCCATAAAATATGCTGAAATAGCAGCAGCACTTGTTCTCGCAGGAGAATTATCGATCGCCGCAGCCCTTTCCGCAGGTCAGTTTACACAGGCACATCAAAAATTTGGCAGAAAAAAATCACTACAAAATGGAAACTAAAAAAGAAAACAGATGGAATGTGCCCAGTGCACTTTCCGCCTACCGTATACTGGCATTGCCCTTTATCAGCTATGCACTTTTCACCGCAGACAGGGATCTCTTTATCCTCTTATTATCCATCAACCTGATTAGTGATATCCTCGATGGACTAATTGCCAGGCTATTTAACCTTCAGACGGAATTTGGCGCCAAATTAGATTCTGTCGCAGATATCGGCACATACCTGATGGCTTTCATCGGCATGATAACATTGGAAAAAGGCTTTGTAATGGCCTATAAAATCGAATTTATCCTGCTCATTGTCCTCTGGATTATTCCCCAGATCTATGCGCTTATCCGATTTAAACGCTTTCCCAGCTTCCACTTATGGTCCTATAAATTAACGGGCTATCTTCAGGGCATATTTATCTTTGGTTATTTTGTATTCGGATTCAACGCCTTTTATTTCCACCTGATGTTAGCCGTAAGCTATCTGGCCTACCTGGAAGAATTGGTGCTCGTGATTATCCTCCCGAAGCTGCAATCCAATCTGAAAAGTATATTCCTTATCCAATTACACAGAAGGGCTTAATCATGTATGTATTAATAGCGAATATATTGTTGTTATTTTTTGGCATTGGCGCATTGGTCACTGGCTATCTCAATAGGAATAGTCCAATTGCGCAAGCAAGGGAACGCTGGCTAAAACTGGGTTTTTACTTCCTTATTTTGACCCTTGTCTTTTTGTCCATTTATACGGACTATATCAGTCTTTTGGCCATTTGCATTGGAATAGTCGGTCTTTACGAAATTGGCAAGGCTCATCTATCTTCAGCACGGTCGCTGTTATTTTTTTGTTCTGTAGTAATCCTTTACCTCGCGCTTATCGCTGCGTTTATAAATTTTGGCAACAGGGCATCGACAGAAAAGGTTTGTTTCATCTATTTTACGGTCGTGGTTTTTGATGGATTCAGCCAACTCTGCGGTCAATTATTCGGCAAAAGAAAACTGATACCATCGATTAGTCCCAATAAAACAATTGCGGGTTTAGTTGGCGCTTTGGTCATTGTCAGCAGTACCAGCTTGTTCCTCTTTCCGTCCATGGAATTGTCCGACATGCAAACTTTAATGACTAGCCTTTTTATTTGCTTTTCAGCATTGTTGGGCGATCTATTGGCTTCGTGGTACAAGCGAATCTGCCGAATTAAAGATTATGGTACCCTCATTCCAGGGCATGGCGGAATACTAGACCGATTTGACAGCTTTATATTCAGCGGAGCCATCTATGGGCTCATTTACCTTTAAAAACAAGATGATGAAAAACGATTTATGGAATATGCTTCTCTTAGCTAGCCTATTCTTACTGCTATTCGCACTAGCTGAACTATTGTATCAACAGTTTAAGGTTAAAGCCGAGTTTACCCGAAAACTCGTTCATGTAGGCACAGGGATAATCTGCCTATTATTTCCGATTTTGATCACAAGCCACTGGTCTGTTTTTATCCTATGCGGATTGTTCGCCTTGATTTTATTGCTATCCATCAAGTTCGGTTTATTGAAATCGATCCATGCAATCGACCGAAAATCTGTCGGTAGCCTAGCCTATCCCGCAGCGGTCTATCTCTGCTTTCTCGCCCAGGCCATGTTGGGCAAGGGGGCTATTTTTTATTATTTGCCGCTACTCACCTTAGCACTATGTGATCCGATGGCGGCATTATCCGGCAAAAAATGGCCTTATGGTTCTTACCGCCTATTCGGTGCGCGAAAAACACTGGTAGGATCCGCCGTGTTCTTTATATGCGCTTTTATTACAGTGATCGTAATTGGACACTATCTCCATGAGCCAAGCCTGCACCTAAGCGAAATCACCATGATATGTACCCTGGCACTCGTCGTGACAATAGCCGAAGCATGTAGCAAAGACGGTTACGACAACATAAGTATTCCCGTCAGTAGCATACTCAGTTTGTATGTGTTATTTCCTTGATCCGGAAACGTCCAGAAATTTTAATTTCGATCGCATGGCTATCGCTTGATTTTTGAAAAGACGTAAAACATGCTCCTTGCAATTTCAAGGCTCCGCTCGGCATATATTCTGGTCTGGTCGGGCGTATCATCAGCGATTTTGGGATCCTCAAAAGTAACCGGAAACCTTCTATCGGCACCTGCTATAAACGGGCATCCCCCATCGGCCTGCGAACAGGTCATAATGGCGATAAACTTCGATACCGGATTAAAGGGGCTATCATATTTTTTTGAAAAACCAATTACGGGAAGCGCATTGTCATCATATTTTATAGCATATACAGGGTTATGGGTATCCGAAACCGTAAAGATATGGAAACCCTGCCCGGCTAACGTCTCCGCTACTTTAGGAAATAGGGCCGTTTCTTCTGTACCGCCCGAATAACAATATACCTTTGGAATATTGAAATATGCACTTGCCACCTGCGCCCAAACCTGGGACAAGTGGCTGCGCCTTGAATTATGGGTACAGATGAAATTGAGGTTTACAGCCTCCGATTGATCAACCTTCTCCTGAATAGCAAGGATCAAAGGCTTTAAAACGGCGCTGCTATCTTCGTTATCCAATCGCGTCCAATTGAGCTGCTCAATGGTATCCGCCAATTTAGGGTATATCATGCGATGATCAACAATTTAACAACATCCTGATCCAGGTGTACAGCATGAGGGTTGCGCGATCGGTAGCTGCGCCAGGTTCAGCTTCGTTTTTTCCGATGGTATACCACAGGCATCCTGCGCCAGACAAGCAGTCGTTTTATTTTTCAGTATAAACGTTTTCCCATTAAAATCAAGGTCGTACTTACCGATGGTATCGCTTTGGTATTCCACTTCGATGTCAGCATCTTCCAGTCCTAGTTTTTCTTCAGAGAGCTTGATGATATGGAGCAGCTTTGCAGGTTTGAGACGGTGCTCATAATCGTCCGCATTCCACAATTGAAAGTTGACTACGCTCTCATTCCGGATAACGCCACCACAATCGATAAAGCTCTTAGTGATTTGACCAACCTCGGTCACATGGAAATGCTCGGGCACAAAATTGCCGTTTTCCAATTGAAACTCAACATTTGTTAAGGTTGGAAGGATTTCTTTAATTTCTGATAATCT
The DNA here is from genome assembly GCF_001899705.1 of Sphingobacterium sp. 40-24. NCBI lineage: Bacteria > Pseudomonadati > Bacteroidota > Sphingobacteriia > Sphingobacteriales > Sphingobacteriaceae > Sphingobacterium > Sphingobacterium sp. 40-24. The sequence continues at coordinate 10,642 of NZ_MKWH01000044.1, forward strand.
CATAATAATTCAATTTAAAATAAACGCGCTATTTATTAATAATATATCGCAATATTACGATACGTATTGCCAAAAAAAATGCACTAACAGCATCCTTTTACTTTTACATCCTGGTTAAAGAATGTATTCAGTACACCTTGGGTTTGCTTCCACACATTTTCGTCAATGCAGTAACAGACTGATTTTCCCGCTATGGTACCCTGGATGATGCCTATATTTTTAAGCTCTTTCAGGTGCTGCGATATCGTCGCCTGTGCCAATCCCAATTCCTCAACCAAATCGTTACAGATACATGCCTTTTGGTTTATGATGTACTGAAGAATTGCTATCCGTGCCGGATGTGCTAAGACCTTGAGGAATGAAGCCAGTTTATTCTGCTCGTCGGTGTAAATTTCTGTTTTCGTAATTCCCATATTGCCAATTAATACATCGCAATATTACAATATTAATTTAACGAATCCAAATGCAAGCAACATATTTATCCGACTCCACCTATCAGCAATCCGCCACCATTCTAGGTATGGCAATAATGAAAACGGCAACTACCATCTATCTTGCTTTACATCGCATCCGATGACGGACCCATCCGAAAAATCCAAAGTACAACGTTTTTAGCCTTGCGCTTTGGATTTTCTTTTCGCTGATTATTTTATATTTTTGTACATCTTCCAGCAATAATCTAATTTAGTCGGGAACAACCATTATGCAGTTTAATTTCGCCTTTGATTCCAGTCCGTTTAAAACCCTGATCGCTTTTCATAAGATTATACCCTCTTTTGAAGCAGCGGCCCTATCGCCGGTTGGCTTTCAGGCTAATTACGCCCGATCGCTGCTGGAAGAAATCAGCAAATACCCCGAACTTATCGAGGGCGTAGAAAAAGCCGAAGACCTGCTGCGATACGAGCCTATCATCAAGGTGCTGCTGGCAGATCTGTTTCCAAGCTCACTGACGCATAATGAGATCAAGGCCATTACCATTCCCTTCCATCTCTATACGTTCAACCATACCGCAAGACTGGAAAAAATATTACAGGACGCCGGCGATCACTATGAATTTAGTCTGCGCGACATCTCGCCCGACACCTATTATATCCTCAATTGCTGCGTCATCATCAGTCAATATTATGGCTTTAAGGTGGATGCTATGGATGCCCCGCTCTTTTTGGATATTCCAGACAAGAATAATATCATTCATCATTACCGCGTCCTCTTCAATGCCGATTTTATCGATGTCCTTCCGACAGAACAGGCTATCGACCTTTCGGCAGAAGATATTACCGAACTCGTCGACAACTTTTCAGATATTGCCCTATGGAAGTCCAAATTCCCCGAGCAGAGCTGGATCCTGAAGGGCTTTTCCATTATGACGCTCTTCGATGCCACCATTGAAAATGCGGTATCGAGCTTCAAGAGCAATCTGCTGCGCGAAAAAAGTGCGATCCAAATGGCGGAAATAGAAAGCATCTTCAGGTCGATTTATAAAATAAATGATCTGCGGATCGGACTCACCTCCTTTGAAAAAGTCAGGGACGAGTACAACTTACGGCTTGTCGAAAAACAGCTGTACAGTCATCTACTTTACGATTCGACCATCGAGGAGTGTGAAAGCATGCTCTGCAGCGAGACCCTGGAGCGCATGCTCAGCAAGGACGAATACCTTGTTGTGCCGGATATTGACAAACTGCCGATTGCTGATCCAAAACAGGCCTTTTTTATCAATAAGCTGAAGCAGCAAAATGTAAAGAGCTTTATTTTTGTTCCCCTGATCGAGGGCGACAAAGTGCTGGGTTTACTGGAAATGTCTTCCTCCAGGGTACGCGAACTCAATTCGGTCAATGCCAACAAGCTCAATTTCATCTTGCCCTTTATAAAGGATAAAGTTTCGAAAGCATTTTCCGAAACTGAAAACCAGATTGAAGCGGTGATCCAAAAAGAATATACATCGATCCACCCGAGTGTCAAATGGCGGTTTCAGGAAGAAGCCATCCATTTCCTCAACGACCGCGCCTTCGGCAAAGACTATGCCCTGCAGGAAATCGTCTTTGACCATGTTTATCCGCTCTATGGGCAAATCGACGTACAGGGCTCCTCCGAATCCCGAAATCAGGCCATCCGGCAAGATCTGATCAATCAGAGTGAGGAGCTTATCGCGCTGTTTACGGCGGTCAACCAGACGCAGCCATTACCCCTATTTGAGCAGAAAATATTCGATTTGGAACGAAATCTGACGACGCTGCAACATGGGCTGCTGACGGATACGGAACAGCTTATGCTCGATTATTTTAACCAGGATATCCATCCTATTCTGGAGAATTTCAGAAAGAATAACACAAATAGCCTCGCCACAGAGTCCATAGACCGTTATTTTGAGCGGATCAACCTGTCCATCGGCGGTTTTTATGAGGCCCGCCAGGATTATGACAACTCCATCACGCTGATCAACAAAAAGCTGGTGGCCGTCCTCGACGAGAAGCAGGTGGAAGCCCAACAGTACTTTCCACATTACTACGAGCGCTACAAGACAGATGGTATCGAGCACAATATGTATATCGGGGCATCCATTGCTCCGGACCGGAATTTTGAGCTGTATTATCTGCGCAATTTACGCCTGTGGCAACTGCAGGTGATGTGTGCCATGGAACAGGAATTTAGGCAGCTGCAACCCTCACTGCCCCACCTGCTCGAGGTAACATCCCTGATATTGGTTTTTGCCACGCCCATTTCCATCCGCTTTCGCATGGACGAGAAGCAGTTCGATATCGATGGCTCCTACAATGTGCGCTATGAAATTGCCAAGAAACGGATCGACAAAGCCAAGATCAAAGGCTCTACAGAACGCATTACCCAAAAAGGTAAACTGGTCATTGTTTACTCCAATGTACATGAAGAGACAGAGTACCTAGGCTACATCAACCTACTTCAACACAAGGACTTATTGACGAATGAAATAGAACAGTTTGAGGTGGAAGATCTCCAGGGCCTCGTTGGCCTGAAAGCGATCCGTGTAGGCTTTCACTTTCAGGAACAATAGGAAAACAGTAACGATCATCTCGGACAGGTTCGATTACCGAAAAGTAAACGGTAGCTTTTTTTTATTTTATAAGGAAAAATTATTGCATTGCAATAGCAATTTCGCCGAGATTGGGTTATCTTTACTTCAAAGATTGATCGGGCCATATGATAGAAAATGCATTCAACGAAGCTGCTGTAAACCGTAGGGAAATGGATCGACTAGCGGCATTACAGCGCTACGATATTATTGATAGTCCTTCCGAACGCATTTTTGATGGTCTACTGCAACTAGCTGCACAGGTTTTTCAGGTGCCAGCGCTGTTGCTCACCTTTGTCGGTGCAGATCATATCTTTATTAAATCCAGCCTGGGCATCGACCAGGCTGAGCCTATCAACCGTGCGAATAGCCTTTTTTCCAGTACCATTGAACATCAGCAGGTGATGGTGATTGAAGATCTGCTACACGAAAAAGCCTGGACAGGCGATCGCACTTGGATCGACAGCCATGCTCTTCGCTTCTATGCCGGTGCTCCGCTAGTGACAGCCGATGGATTTCTGATCGGCACATTCAGCATTGCCGACCATCAGCCGCGCGAGTTTAGCGAAGCCGAACGGGACAAGCTGGCCTCCTTTGCCCAAACAGCTATGGATCAGGTCGCTTTGCGCCAATCAGCACTAGCGAAGATCGAAGAGGTTGCCGCCGTCAATACCCATCTGGCCAATATGCAGCAGCGGCTGCTCGATCTCAACAGCGAGCTTGAAGCTGCCAATGCGCAGCTTACCCAGACCAATAGCATGCTTTTCAAATCGTACGATGTGACCCTGCTGCTCAACAAAAACCTCAAGAAGAACGAGCAGCGCTTGAAATCCTTTATCACCAAAGCCCCTATTGCCTTTGCCATTCTAACGGGCCGCGAAATGAAGATCGAGGTCGCCAACGATAAGGTACTCCATATATGGGGTAAAACCGATGCCGTGGTAGGCTCGCCGCTGGCAAAGGCCTTGCCCGAGCTCGAAGGCCAGCCTTATTTTGATCTGCTCGACAACGTGTTCACAAGTGGACAAGCCTATATCGGTGATACGGCTCCAGTGGAATTAGAAGAGGATGGAATAGTAAGCACCCATTATTTTGATTTTATTTACGAACCGGTCAAAGGCGAAGACGGAAAAACAGAATCCATTATTGTGATCGCCAACGAGGTGACCGAGCGTATCCGGCAGAACAACCATCTGGAAGGGCTCAACCAGGAGCTGGAAATGGCCCTCAAAGCCGGCGAACTGGGCACCTATCACCTGGATATTCAAAACTGGAAAAACCAGGCTTCAGCTACCTGTAAAGGCCATTTTGGCCTACCGCCAAATGAGACCTTTGAATTTGACGACTTCATTCAGGCGATTATCCCCGAACACCGCGATATGGTGCAGCAAAAAGTGGAGGAAGCCATTGCCAAAAAGATTACCTATCAGGCCGAATATATGACCCGCTGGCCAGATGGTTCGCTCCATTGGATCAATTCCTCGGGACTGACCCACTATGATGCCGAAGGCACCCCAATCGATCTGATCGGGGTAACGGTGGATGTAACCACTCGCAAAAATTACGAGGCGCAAAAAGAAGATTTTCTGAGTATCGCCAGCCACGAGCTCAAAACCCCCATTACCAGCCTTCGGGGGACAATACAGATGCTGGAGATGCTGAAAGACAAATCGGCAGATGCCACCATCGGCAAACTTATTGACATGTCGGGCGCCAGCATCAAAAAAATAACCGCACTCGTAGATGACCTGTTGAATATGCACCGCATCAGCCTAGGGCAGCTCGAACTGAATACCACAACTTTTGCAGCAGCCAAGATGATCCGCTCCTGCTTTCGCGACATCAATATGATTGGCAAGCACCAGCTCAACCTGGAGGGCAACATCGAGGCCAGGCTCCATGCTGATGAACAGCGCATCGAACAGGTGGTCTCCAACCTGATCAACAATGCCATCAAATATGCACCGGCTTCGCATACCATTGACGTGCGGATCGAGCAGCTTCCCCGATCTGTTAAGATCCATGTAAGGGATTATGGCGAAGGCATTCCAGCCGAGCTACAGCAGCAGATTTTCGAGCGTTATTACAGGGTCTATCCCGATGGCAAGAAATATTCCGGCCTCGGACTGGGGCTGTATATCTCGGCAGAAATTGTCAAGCGCCATGGTGGTGAGATCGGTGTAGACAGCAGTCCCGGCCAAGGCAGCAATTTTTGGTTTACCATACCGCATGCCGAACCGCATCCTGATGAAAGCCTTTAAATAAAGGTGCGAGTCTAGGTTTTATCCAAATTTAAGCAATTCGATATCACATCGGATATGCGTTTGCTTCGGCTTAAAACAAAGTCTAAGCCGCTTTAAACCATTCGATGCTCCGCCTGATAAGCCTGTACATCAAGCGTCCTTGGTCTCGGCCACCTTTAAACCAGGCGATGTTCCATCAGATAAGCCAATGCCTCACGTACCGCCTCTTCGCCGCTTTTGGGATTAAAGCCCAGTTCGGTGCGTGCTTTGCTGATATCAAAATCCTGCTGCAGCCCCGAAAACATCGCAATATCTTTGCGGGTAATCGTTGGCGCCGCACCTTTCAACCGTCCTGCGAGCTCCATAACTCCTGCGACTCCGTAAAGCAACATCTTGGGAACGGCTGCTGGAATCTTGAGCCCTAATTCGGGATATAGTTTCTGTGCCAATTTGGTCGTATCAGTTATCGTCATACACTTTTCATTGGCCAAAATATAACGTTCGCCTGCTTTTCCGTGGAGGGCGGCGAGGTAGCAGCCCTCGGCGACATCTTTGACGTCCACCCAATTGAGGGCGATGCCGGTATCGACAGGAATCTGCTTGGTCAGAATAAGGCGGAGCACATCGTAGGAAACGTTGAGGGGCAGGGAGCTTTCGCTGCCAATCATGGCACCTGGCATGACCGACACCAGTTCGATGCCCATTTCGGCTGCCAGTTTAAAAGCCAGCTTTTCGCCATCGTTTTTGGAATTGTAATAGGCATCCCGCCGGTCGGGGTTGTAACCATTGCTCTCCTTTGTGGGCGTATGCGTGTAATCCAACGCAGCAATGGAGCTTACATAGATGATTTTTTTGACGCCTGCCTCTGCGGCGGCTTCGATGGTATTGCGGGTACCCTGCATATTCACGTCGTAGATTTCCTTTTGCGGATCGCGGGCCCATAGCTTAAAAGCCGCCCCCACGGCATAGAACGTATCCACGCCCTGGAGCGCCCTGACAAAAGAGGCCTTATCGGTGATATCTGCCGCTACGAGTTCGCAAGGCAAGTTTTTCAATGCAGCGTTGTTATCGAGATTTCGCACAGAAGCGCGTACCTGAAAACCCTTTGTGAGCAGCAGTCTGACCAGGTTATTTCCCAGGTGCCCATTTGCACCCGACACCAATACCAGTGTTTTTGTTGTCATGTGTTTGATTTTAAATGATAGCACAAAGTTCTGCTTTGGCCATTCAAAACCAGTTCACAAATGTTACCTAATGATCTGTTTGCGGATTCGGCTCAAACTTTTGGGGTTCATACCGAGGAAAGATGCGATATATTGCATGGGTACATTGTGCAGCAACTCCGGCTGCTCGGCCATGAGTTTGAGATAACGTTTTTCAGCCGTAAGCGTGGCTAGCTCTTTCGATCTCTTCTCATTGTAACTCAAAGCTTGCTGAAACACATACATGCTAAAATCTTTAAAAGCAGGCGATTGCACCATAAGCAGATTGAGGTTTGCCTTACTGATGCGTAGCAGTTCGCAGTCGGTGATACTTTCCAGATTTTCTTCGGTGCAAGTCTGGTTGCTGAAATTTTGGTAAGAGCAGATAAATCCCGGCGGGCAGTTGATATGTGTCGTCAGTTCATCGCCTTTATCATTGTAATGGAACAGACGAACAAAGCCCGACACCACAAAATAGAGGTAAGCCGGTACCTTTCCCTCCTCTTCAATGAGCTGATGCTTAGCATAGCGCACAGGCTCCATATACGTTTTGAGCAGCTCAATCTCGGATTCCGATAGCTGGCTGTGTTGTTTGATCAGCTGAATAAACTTTACGTGCATTTTATCTGTTTTTATCGTCTCCCAATCCTTTCATACGTACACCTGCCATTTCCTGTGCTTGAGTGTAGCATCGCTGGGTATCGCCCATTAACCAAACAAATATACTAAAAACGATTAATATACTAATAAAATTAGTAAATAAATCCTGCATCAGGACTTTTATGCCCGGTATTCCTTGCTGGCGAAAGCCAAAAATTACAGCAAGCTTGGCACAATAAAGAGCAATAAACGGACATGAACGATAAGCGGCCCAGCGATCATTAATTGCGCGCGGGATACGTTGGCGCGGGATAGTCCCTGTCGACATGCATCTGATTGATCAAAACTTCGTTGATCAGGTGACGCATGCGCTTATCATTGACGGCTATTTTTACAATTTTGTGGTTGTAATAGGAATCGGTTTCAAATTCGCTTTCGATTTTCTCGGCGAATGCAGGCGATAGCGATTTGTAGTGCAGGGCAATTTCGGTTTCCTTTTCGGCCACTTTTTTTACGATCAAGGTCCAGAGTACCCCATACTCCGGAGCAAAAAAGATCTTTCTCGGCGGCGGCACTTTCAATTTTTTATTCTTTAAGGTATACGTATACAGCAGATGAATACTTGGTTTGGAAACATCTTTCGCTGCTGCCGCGACCAGTTTATTATAGTCTTTTTCGTTATCCACAACCGTCTCAATACTTATTCCCTGCTCCTCAATTTCAAAGCTGGCCGTGGAATCTGTGCTTTCGAGGGCTGTGATTTTCATTTTGCTGTCCACAAACTGGCCGGCCATATTCGGAAGAGATTCTTTTACACGTTCAAAGCTTGCCGCTAAACGGAGCGGAACCAATTTAGTTGTCACCGTCTGGGCACGCAGACTACCTGCTGCGGCTATAAAAAGAAGTATTATACACAAATATTTTCTCATTATGATTGTTTTTAAGATGTCATTGAGCGATAACGATCGTTCAATTTTCCTCGAATTTACTGATTTTATAGCGGCTATATTCTTCCATCTAATATCCGACAGCAATCATTTACAATTCGTTGTATTTTCAAGCATTTCCGACAGCAATTGGCCTAAAAATGTCTTAACGGCAGCCATACCCCCTCACATACCAGGCCACGGTCATTAACTTGGTCCGGTTGGTCTTTCAATCGCTTTAGCGTCCAGACTGGCTTGTTCAGGAATGGTCAATGTCGCCTCCATCAAACGCTAGGCACCTCGGCTTGTTGCCGCTACGTCAATTGATCAGCCCCTTTACCGGCAAAATGCACGACAGCACATCCAGTTTAAAGGTCAAGATTGAGAAAGACAAGGTTGAGTTGGATATCATTTGAAAAAAATTAAAGTTAGCACTATGCTGTCGAAGATTCTACTATTGCTGTCAATTTTTCATGTAAAATCTGACAGTTTTCGTGAAAAAAAATCAGTTTTTTGAACTCGGTATCTTTTTTGTGCAATTTTTAATACAGTCGGCCGGCTGACAATTATAGATTATTGTTATACTTCATTAAAAGGAGGTTACTATGAAACTTGCAAAAAGAAACTGGAACAATTTTTCACTTTTTTCGCCCATGTTTGATAATTTTAACCGTGAGCTTTTAAACTGGGACAACAAAAACTATTCATCAACAAGTACCACTGTTCCTGCAGTCAACATTAAGGAAAACGGAGACACTTTCGAAGTGGAGGTCGCTGCCCCCGGTATGGCCAAAGACGATTTCAAGGTCACACTCGACGGCAATCTCCTGACCATATCTTCGGCTAAGCAGGAAGAAAACGAGGAACATAAAGACAACTATACACGCCGTGAGTTTAGCTACCAATCTTTTCAGCGCAGCTTCGAACTTCAAAAGGAGGTTGTCGATCAGGACAATATCCGGGCGCGCTATGAAAATGGCATGCTCCGATTGACAATACCAAAGAAAGAAGAAGCCAAACAGAAAGAACCGCGGATGATCGAAATATCCTAAAGATCCAGCTAGCAGCAATAACCTGGTTAGCCTCCCCTGGAGGCTAACCTATTTTTCAGTCTTTAATCCCCGGACTATGAAAACGTCGAATTACTATATTGAAATACAGATGTACTGCCACGGACGTTACATCACGATCGCCAGTTTTGACAAAAACAGCTGTGAAAAGATTATTCATGAACTATTTGATGAACTGCTCGGTGAGCACGAAACCTCCGATAGCAGACGGCTGCGCATCAATCTTCTGCTGAACGACACCGCAATTCCGAAGACGCAGTTGCGGTCCATACACTGTACACTGGATGAATTGGCCGAGAATACCAAGATGATCATCAAGAAGACCTTCCGCTCAATCAACTTTGACTGATGTCAGCCTGCAACGACATTTACCGTCAACTACCAGCTTTTAGACCGTTTAAACACATTTTTTTTACATTATTTTTTTTATTTCAATCTTGATTTTTATCAAATTGATTTTTAATTTGGGCACGGTTTTCAAAAAGGCACCTGTTGCCCAAACCAACATTTTTTAAAAGCTAATATTCTATTTAAATATAAATTTTAGTTATTGGATCATGTTAACAGAATTACTAATTACAAACACAGAACGACGTTTTTCTTTCAGGCCATTTTTTATCGCACTTGTTGTGCTGGCCAACAGTTTCAATCTATCGGGGCAAACCGCAAAGCCCCTTAAATCCGGTTTCGAAGCGAGGCTCGTCAATATTGAAGCACCCAGCAACGAACCTTTTCGTTATACAACGACCCTGACCAATGGATCCGCCCAATTGGTTAACTACAATCTGAATGCCCAGCTGCCTGATGGATGGCAGATCAGCTACCGCGTAGAAGGGTCGCAGGTGACTTCCCTGCAGATGCAACCCAATAAAGCCCAGGAAATCAGCATTGAAATCAGCTGTCCGATCACGGCCAAGCCCGATAAATATAAAATTCCGGTACGGGCGATCTCCCCGACCGACACCTTAAAGCTTGATCTCGAAGCAGTCGTTAAAGGCTCCTATGCCCTTGAATTGACCACCCCCAGCGGGCGGCTGAGCGACGAAGTCGTATCCGGCAGCAGCAAGGAAATTCTACTTAAAGTCAAAAACACGGGCACCCTGCCACTCAATGCTTTGGAACTGACTTCCCAATTACCCAGCAGATGGGAAGCAAGCTTCGAACCCTCGAACATCAAACAGCTCGAAGCAGGTAAATCTATCGACGTCAAAGTCAACCTCAAAGTTCCCGACAAAACCATCGCCGGTGACTATGCGGCAAAATTTGAGATCAAGTCATCCAATAGCAACGCCGACATTTCATTCCGTATGATTGTGAAGACTTCTTTGCTTTCTGGCTGGATCGGCATGCTGGTCATCGTTTTGGCCATTGGTTTGGTGTATTTTCTCATCCGCAAATACGGCCGCAGATAAGGGCGCAACAAAAAGATTATCATGATGAAGGATCCTATCATTCAATTGACAGGACTAACAAAACGCTATGGCAAAGTAACCGCCGTAGACCAGTTGGACCTGCACATTTATCCCGGAGAGATCTTTGGTCTGCTCGGCCCCAATGGCGCCGGAAAGACCACCAGCATTCTCATGATGCTGGGGCTGACCGAACCCACAGCCGGCACAGCCTATGTCTGCGGACATAATGCCACGCGCAATCCGATCGCGGTGAAACGCAAAGTCGGCTACCTGCCTGACAATGTAGGCTTCTACCCGGATATGACCGCGCTGGAAAACCTAAGCTTTATTGCCCGGTTAAATGGACTAACAGAATCCCATGCCCAAGCTGCTGCAAAAGACATGTTACATGTCGTGGGACTCGAACGGGAAATGCATAAAAAAACTGGCGCGTTTTCCCGTGGGATGAAACAACGGCTAGGTTTGGCTGAAGTACTGATCAAGGCTCCCGAGGTCGCCATCCTTGATGAGCCAACACTGGGTATTGATCCCAAAGGTGTTGACGAATTCCTCGAACTCATCAAACAGCTCAGCAGAGAACACAACCTTACTGTACTGCTTTCTTCACATCACCTCCACCAGGTGCAGCGTGTATGCGATCGGGTGGGTATTTTTGTTGGTGGAAAGCTGCTGGTCGAAGGATCTATCGAAAGCCTATCCCAAAATTTACAGCAACAGAAAGGCATCAGCACAGTCATTACCCTTGAGCATGCCCAGGGCGATATCAAACGCTTTGAAGAAGTATTAAAGGATCTATCTGGACTCCGTGATCTTAGGGTCAACGGATCCACGATCGAGCTAATGACCGACAGCGATACAACAGCAATGGCTGTGCGCCTGCTGGTAAACAATGGCGCCGATATTGTAGCGGTGAACCGCAACGACTACCAGCTCGATGATATTTATAATACCTATTTTGAGAATAGCATAACAACAGATACTGTCTATGAAAAATCCAACGGTTTCTTCAAAAGATATCAATAAGCGGCCAGCCATACCGATGCAGGTGCTGGTCCGCAAAGAAATTGCGTCACATATCCGGAGCTGGCGCTTTATTATCCTGATCCTGCTCATCGTGCTGACCTTCGGCGCCTCCCTCTACGTATCATCCATGGGGCTCAAAGATGCTGTCAGCAATATGCGCGATCCCGATCAGTCGTTTTTATATTTAAAGCTACTGACCATAACGGATAATTCCATTCCGCCATTTCATGTTTTTTTAAACTTTTTAGCACCCTTGTTGGGAATAGCCTTGGGTTTCGATGCCGTCAACGCGGAATATAACCAAGGGACACTCACCCGTTTGCTGGCGCAGCCAATTTACCGTGACAATCTCCTGTTTGCCAAGTTTCTGGCGCCGCTGGCCGTGGTAGGTACGTTATTTGTTGCGCTGGTCATGCTGATGATCGGTGGCGGTCTCCTGGGCACTGGTGTACGGATAGAACCGCAGGAATTGGTACGTATTTTGGGTTTCACCCTGATCAGTGTGCTGTATGTTGCCTTCTGGCTGAGCCTTTCCATCCTGCTGTCGATCCGTTTTCGCCAGCCGGCCACCTCAGCACTTACCGCAATCGGCATCTGGTTGTTTTTTACGGTATTTTTCCCTATCCTGGTCAACCTGGCAATACGTCCCTTTTTGCCCAATCCCAATTATATTTCTGAGCAGGAATATATTGGCTATAACGAACTCATCTTAAATTTACTTCGCTTATCACCGAGCCAGCTCTACACTGATGCAACCACCACCCTATTGATGCCTTCGGTACGCAGCCTGGGTCCCATTTCGATGGAACAGATGGTCGGTGCCATCCCTTCGCCACTCTCCTTTCGGGAAAGTTTTCTCATGGTATGGCCCCAGATCAGTGGACTCAGCGCAGCCATGATGATCTGTTTTGCCTGGTCTTATTACATTTTTATGCGGCGGGAAATCAGAAGTTAAGAACCTCAACCAAAGCAGCTTATCAAAACTGTATCCATAAACTGTAAGGCGCACCCTCCCGTGCGCCTTTTTTTATTTCCTTTCAGCCCTTCCGTCCGGTCATTAATTTGTTCTCTCTGAAGAAGTCAAAGAGCAACAGGGGCGTTCACACGATAATAGAAAGGCGACATCAAGTCAAAGAACCACAGTGTCGCGCACAGGTTAATTGAAAAGACGATAGGAAGGTGATAGAATAATAATATACCAAATAAAAACAAATTAGCTCCATTTTTGGTATATTTGTATATAATAAAATGAACAGCTGCACTTAAGAAATCAGGCTATGAAAATTCTCTTGACCGGTGTTACCGGGTATATCGGAAAACGTCTTCTGCCAGTGCTGCTGGAGCAGGGACATGAAGTGATCTGCTGTGTACGAGATAAGAATCGTTTTGACACCTCGGCCATCCCGGCAGCTGTTGAAGTTATCGAAGTTGACTTCTTAGATCAGGAGACCCTGAAAAATATTCCGGCTGAAATTGATATCGCTTATTTCCTGATCCATTCAATGGCTACGCAATCCGGTGATTTCCAGCAGATGGAAGCCCAATGTGCGACCAACTTCCGGAACTTTATTGAAAAAACCAACGCGCAGCAGATCATTTATCTGAGCGGAATAGTTAATTCGGATCACTTATCGAAGCATCTCGACTCAAGAAGGAACGTTGAAAACATCCTGGCAAGCGGCCGCATTCCGATCACCACGCTGCGCGCCGGTATCATCGTTGGCTCGGGGAGCGCATCTTTCGAGATCATCCGCGACCTTGTGGAAAAACTTCCCCTAATGATTACACCCAGATGGCTGAAAACGAAATGTCAGCCCATTGCCATACGCAATGTGATCGAATTTATGATTGGGGTCATCGCCAGACCGCAGACTTTTAACAAAAGCTATGACATCGGCGGTCCCGACATCCTCAGCTATAAAGAAATGCTGCTGCAATATGCTGCGGAACGGAAACTCAGCCGGCATATCATTGTGATCCCGCTCATGACGCCGCGGCTCTCCTCCTACTGGCTCTATTTTGTGACTTCGACGTCCTATAACCTGGCCAAAAACTTGGTCGACAGCATGAAAGTGGAAGTGGTCTGTCAACCAAATCATCTAGCCGAAGAACTCGGCATCCAGCTGATCAGCTACCGTGCATCCATCCGCTTAGCTTTTCAAAAAATTGAAAGCGACAACGTGGTGTCCAGCTGGAAAGACGCACAGACCAGTAAAATTTTATCAGGCGGGCTTACCCGGCTGCTGGAAGTGCCCAGCTATGGCTGCTTTAAGGATGTCCGTACAACCTCACTTCCCGACAGTGAAGCGTCATTGACCAAAATCTGGTCCATTGGCGGCAATTCGGGCTGGTATTATGGCAACTGGCTCTGGAAAATCCGGGGCTTCATGGATCAACTGGTCGGCGGAGTAGGCATGCGTCGGGGACGCAAAAATAAAAGTGACCTCGCAGCCGGCGATGCACTTGATTTTTGGCGCGTGCTGATCGCAGATCGAAAAACGAAAAGACTGCTGCTCTATGCGGAGATGAAACTCCCCGGAGAAGCATGGCTAGAATTTAAAATCGAAGATAATATCCTGGTCCAGACCGCGACCTTCAGACCGCTAGGCATCGCCGGAAGGCTCTATTGGTATGCCGTATGGCCTTTTCACGGCTTCATATTTAAGGGCATGATCAACAGGATCGCTAACACTTAAAAAAGTATTCATACACTATGATTTATAATGAACAGGCCATTGCGGCATTTGAAAGAAGATACAGAGCTAATTTTATCAACTCGCTGGGCGGCTTTAAAAGTCTGGTATTGATCGGTACAAAAAACAGAGACGGCAATGAAAATCTGGCCACTTTCAGCAGTTTGTTCCACCTGGGCGCAGATCCGGCACTCTGCGGTATCATACTCCGGCCGGCAACAGATTTTAGCAGCACACTGGAGAATATATTGGATCAGGGGTGTTATACGGTCAATCATGTCTCCCCTGCATTTGTACATCAGGCGCATCAATGCAGTGCCAAATACCCAAAAGGTGTTAGCGAATTTGAACAGGTTGGACTTACCCCTGAATATCTGGAAAATATTCCGGCGCCTTTTGTCCAAGAAAGTAAAATAAAATTCGCCTGCAATTTTGTTCAGAAAACAGCCATTGAGCTGAATGGCACGACATTGGTCATTGGTCAGATCAAGGCTGTTTTGGTACCGGACAACTATTTAAAAGAGGATGGCTATATTGATATCGAAGAAGCCGGGACCGTTACCACAAGCGGTCTAGATAGTTATCATACCACAAGCCGCATCGAAAGGTTACCTTATGCAAAGCCTTAGGTAACCTTGGGCTAGAATTTCCATTAGAGCGAAAAAGATTATCCGACTTTTATGAAGGCTTTACTCCGCCGAACGGAAGATAATGCGATCCAACGTGGATTAATGTGCATACAACTATCCCGTCAAATTCATTCAATTAAACATGCCCCTAAATTCCAGTGGCGTTTGAGCAGTTTTCTTCTTGAAAAGTTTGCTGAAACTTTGGGCATGCTCAAACCCCAGTTCATAAGCGATTTCGTTTACCGTAAGTTGTGTTGTTGATAATTTCTCTTTGGCTTTTTCAATAAGTTTATTGTGGATAAACTGCTGGGTATTCTGACCAATGAGCGCACGTAGCATGTCGCTTAAATAACCTGCAGAGAGATTCAACTGTTCCGAAAGAAAATGTACAGTTGGAACACCTCGAACAACCGAATTATCATTGTTCAGATAATCATCTAACAGCGCCTCTGCCTTCTGTAAAATATCATTGTTTACATTTTTCCGAGTAATGAACTGTCGCTTGTAAAATCGGTTGACATAACTCAGCATTAACTCAATCTGGGAAATAATGACTTCTTGGCTAAATTCGTCTATCCGATTGTCCAGTTCATTTTTCATGATGTTCAAGATAGCTATCATCGTTTCTCTTTCCTGATCAGATAAATGTAACGCTTCATTCACAGAATAGGTAAAATAGCCGTACTTTCTAATTTTATGTGCTAAGGGAGAACCCAGGAAAAAGTCAGGATGAATCAGCAGCAGATAGGCATAGGTATCCTTATTATATTCTGTGCTACCCACCAATTGATTGGGTGCAAAGAAAAGCATACTTCCTTCATTAAAATCATAATAACCCCTACCGTACTTGAGTTTTCCGCTATTTTTTGTTATAAACGTTATTTTGTAGAAACTGAGGACATCATAGATTGGAGCCATATCGGTATTGAATGGGTTGTCCTGATTAAAATGAACCAGACTAATCAAGGGATGCTGTGGTTTTGGCAGGCCAAAAGCTTCATGACTCTCTGATATGGATATAAAGCGCCTTAACTTACCGTCTTTCTTTTTCATAGTATAAATTTATAAAAAAACCTGTAACGCATGATTACAGGTCTTTGAATCGGTGATTCTACCAGGGAACTTGACCGCCTTGTTCTGTTCGGTAAGTAGCCGGTCCCGTAAAGCTCCCATTAGGAATATCTTCTGCGAGCGCAACGCGTATCGGCTCAAGTGCCCCTTCTTCCACCGTATCCGTCCCTTCAAAGTTATTCAGGGCTGTAGCTGTAAAACCCGGACTTACCAGATTTACCTTAACATTTGTATTTTCCAACTCATTTGCAAGAGAGAGGAAAACTCCATTCAACGCTGTTTTGGAAGCCCCATATACCGCATCAAATCCACTACGAAAGGTATTGTCCTGATCGGCATTCAGCGTTAGTGAACCTAGGGAACTTGAAACCGTTACGATCCTTGATTGTTTCGCATTCCGCAGTAAGGGTAACAATGCCTGTGTTATGGCAAGGGTGCCAAATACATTGGTTTCCCAGACCTGACGCATTTCATCTATTGATGCAACGCTTGCTTTCTGGGCACTAAGAATTTCCCACATGGTGCGACCGGGAGTTCCAGTGTTTGAAATCGCCGCATTATTGACCAGCAAAGTAAGGTACCCAAAATCGTTTTCAATTTTACTTACTGCATTCTTGATTGAGTTGGTGTCGGTAATATCCAGCTGAATAGCCTGCGTATTAAATCCTATCCGGTTGGCGGCATCCTCCCCTTTTTGTAAATTTCGCGATCCAACAAACACATCATATCCATGTTCAGCAAGAGCTTTGGCTATCTGAAAACCAACACCTGTATTGGCGCCCGTAACAAGGGCTACTTTTATTTCATTTGTCTGCATGTCTAATTATTTTAAATTTATTAGGACAAAGTTCACCATCTACAAATGGTCAATTGTAGTCGAATTGAGGAAATTTCTAACCAAATTAAGGGTAGATGCAAATTCAGCTATGACGCAAGTGATGGTTTGCTTTTTTTGACGTATAATAGATGATCATGGCGCTTAGCATCATCAACATAGAGGCCAACAAGAACGGAGCACCTGAAAACTTAAACGGTGCTTTATCATGTGTAAAGTAGTAAAAAAGATTAGTCATCATAGGCGGCCCAACGACGGAAGTTGCACTTACCAGACTTGTTAATGCACCCTGAAGCTCACCCTGTTGATTCGAGGGGATACTTTTGCTGATCATCGACTGAAGTGAAGGCCCGCAGATGCCACCCAATGAATAAGGAATAAGAAACAGCATCATCATCCAGCCTTCCGCTGCAAAAGAAAACAGGAATAAACCCAGTGCATAAAACATCAAACCATAATAGATACTTTTTTGCTCCCCTAATTTTGGCGTGGTCCATCTGATCAAAACACCCTGGACTAATCCAAGTAAAAGCCCCAGTACACCTAACGATATACCTACGATTCTTTCCGACCAATCAAATTTATACATGGTAAAGAAATGCCAGTTACTTTGTACGGCCTGGAGTCCGATATAGACCAAAATTAATGCAATTACTAAACTTGAAATTTTTGGATGTTTTGCCAGCAATTTTAGCGATCCGATCGGATTTGCGCGTCGCCACTCAAATGGGCGTCTTTTGGTTTCGTCCAAACTTTCGGGAAGAATGAAATAACCATAGATGAAGTTCAATAGACAGAGAACCGATGCAACATAAAAAGGAATTCGCGCACCATAGTGCCCCAGCAAGCCTCCCAGTATCGGCCCTATGATAAATCCCAGACCAAATGCGGCACCTATTAAACCAAAATTCTTCGTTCTGGTTTCATCCGTAGATACATCGGCAATATACGAACTTGCTGTTGATATACTGGCTCCAGTGAGGCCAGCTAGGATGCGTCCGACAAATAGCCAACCAATAGAGGGAGCCAATGCAAGGAAGAGATAGTCCAATCCAAACCCCAGGAGCGAAATTAACAGGATCGGACGTCTTCCGTATCTGTCACTGAGATTGCCGACCATCGGTGCACATATGAACTGGGTGAAAGCATAGGCAAAACCCAACCAACCACCATATTTCGCCGCTTCAGTGATGTCACTATGGATAAGTTCACCGACAAGTTTAGGTACAACGGGAAGTATAATTCCCCAACCTGTAATATCAATTAGCAGCGTGATAAATATAAAACCAACGGCTGCTTTTTTCGCTGTTTTTTTCATGGTATAAAAATAGACAGCGTCAAAAAAGTAGGCATTGACACCTTAATGGGATTTACGTGCAATTTTTAAGGTTATTTGTCGATTACCTATGGAAGTTTGGCTATGTTCTTTTGATTCCGATAGGATGTTGGAGATACCCCACTGATTCTTTTAAAATACCGACAGAAGATGCTGGTCTCGCCAAAGTTTAATGCATTGCTGATTTCTTTGATCGATAGGTTGGTCGATTTAAGGAGCGTCTTAGCTTCCAAGATCAATATATGGTCAATCCATTGCGCTACCGATCTACCCGTTTTTTCCTTCAGGAAAGTGGAAAGATACTGTGGTGTTAAATGCAATTTCTCCGCGTAAAAATTAACGTTTCTGTGTTCTTTGGTGTGTTTTAAAATTAATTGATAGAAATCATCGATAATCTCGTGTGTGCGGCTTTTTGGTAAACTCTTGGAATTGGGCAGTTCTGAATACAATTCGGAGATCATATTGATCATTACCATGACCAGATGTCTAAGCATTTCGGCTTTATTCGGGCTTGGCTTTTTATTGTAAAATCCTTTTATCAAAGTTATCAGTTCATTTTGCAATCTACCTTCGCCCTCTTGAAGCCTAACTACAGGTTGCCAGCGTAGCTGATCATTCATTACAAATTCACGCAACATTGGAAATGCGGACATAAAATCTAGCGAGATTCCAATGGTGACAATTTCTGCGTCGTCACTAAGGTATTTTGTATCCATTAATAACTGCGGTGGTAAAACAGCTATATCACCGGCCTTTATTTCGTAATCCAGGAAATGGATCTGCATTTTCATAGCTCCTTTTAGCATGAAACCAAGTAACAATCCGTCAAATAACCGACTATGCTCGGTATACCCCGCACTTGATCCGGCCAATTGATGGAATACAACGATACCGTCTGTCTTTTTTGAAGGATCAATAGAATATAATTGATAAACGTTATCGAGTGTTATAAATAAAGCCATGTACAAATATTAAAAAATATTTTTTGTGATCCGTATTTTGAGCGACACAAATCAGAGGCAGATGACAACACGAAATTAGGTAGAAGGGGCTCCCCTAAAAGGAAGACAATTTGTACTAAAGCCGATATCGAAGGGATAAATTGCGCCAAATCTCTGTCGCAAAATGCTGATCTGAATGCCTGTTTTCAAAAAACCAGTGGTCACCTCTTTTTACCAGATTTTGCTCAATTCCATCGAGCAGAATGGGCAATTCCGTATCGAGCTTTGATAAAGACTTTTTCAACAACACCAGCTGATAATCCTGTCCTTTATATGTTAAACGGAACACCTGTGAACGATGTGGTTCCCCGCTTATCCCGTCAATTGTGCCTTGCATAAATATAGATCCTCTAAAATTTTTAAAATAAGCAATTACGCCAATACGAATATCCCAAAAAGTATGTTAATCGAGCACTAACCAAGCTCCTATTTCATACTTTTTTTATAACGAATTACAACAAATAATCATGCCAAAAGATAGCTATTCTTTTATAAAAATGTATTCTTTATCTTTGGGCTAATGGACATCAATAATAAATTTGGCAGTGCCGCTTTTGGCGAGGACCACATCTTACAGGCGCTGAGCAGTTCTCCCGAGCCAACATCAATCTATACGGGGACAGAGATGACCATTCAGTTTGCCAATGCGGGCATGCTTTCCCTATGGGGCAAAGATGCTTCCGTTATTGGTAAAGCGCTGATCAGTGCTATTCCCGAACTGGAAGACCAGCCGTTCTTAGCTATTCTGCAAGAGGTTTGGCGAACAGGCAAATCCTATTCCGTTACCGAGGCACCAGCCAGACTCATCAAGAATGGTGTTCCGGTGACTGATTATTTCGATTATGAATATAGAGCCCTATTAGACCAAAACAATAAAACCTGGTGTATTTTAAACACTGCCCGCAACGTTACTTTAAGAAGGCAGCATCAGCAACAAATACAGGAAAAAGAAAAAAATGAACAAGGTTTTATGGAGGAAATGGCGGCAACGCTAGAAGAATTGACCGCTACAAACGATGAACTCAACAGTTCCTTACAACTTCTGGCAGAAAGCCGTGAGCAAGTGCGGACAATTATTGAGCAGGCACCCGTCGGCATAGCGATGCTTAAGGGACCGGAGTTAATCATTGACATAGCCAATCCGACCATATTAAAAATCTGGGGACATCAATTAGCGGATGTGCAGGGTCTGCCCCACGAAATTGCAAGACCCGAGCTACAAGGCCAGCCCATGAGCCAATGGCTCCGGGAAGCGTATGAAAAAGGCGAACGGAAAACAAACAATGAACTTTCCATACTGCTGCATCATAAGGACGGCCTGCGGGAGGCTATTGTAAACTCCATCTATCAACCTATTTTTTCAGCTGATAACGACGTTACGGGCATTCTGATCATCCTGGAAGAAATTACGGACCAAGTCCTTGAACGGCGGAAAAGTGAAAAGGACCAACAAATGCTGTCCATGGCTATTGAAGCCGGCGAGCTTGCAACATTCTATTACGAGCCCAAAAATAATCTGTTCTCCGGAAACGCCCTGTTAAAATCATGGTTTGGTTTGGCCGATGAGGAGCAGCTGGATCTCTCGGCAGCTATTGCTTCCATTGCAGATCAGGATCAGGAACGTGTAAAGGCTGCTATAACTGATGCACTTAGCCAGGAGTCAGATGGCAATTACTTTATTGAATACCGTATCCTCCATCCACAAGATCCCAAAGGCAGACTCGTGCAGGCACGCGGTAAAGTGTTTTATGATGCCAAGGGAAACGCTGCCAGCCTCAATGGTACTTTAAGGGATATTACCGAACAGAAAGCTGAGGAACAGCGGAAAAATGATTTTATAAGCATCGTTAGCCATGAATTGAAGACACCGCTGACCTCCATAAATGCTTATCTTCAATTGATGCAGCGTCAAGCATCCCTTACAACGGATACCAATTACCAGGACATTACGATGAAATCTCTTCGGCAGGTCCGCAATATGAAGAGCTTAATCAATGGATTCTTGAATATCTCGCGGTTCGACTCCGGGAGAATGATGATAGAAAGAGAAGTGTTTGATCTAAAGGAATTATTTGCTGAACTTGAAGATGAATTTAAATTGAGGATAAACACGCATCAAATTGTCGCTGACCTGACGCAAAGTTTATCCATTGATGCTGACCCGAACAAGATTTCGCAGGTAGTCCAAAACCTGGTGGAAAATGCAGCCAAATATTCGCCGATAGGAACCCAGATTACATTTGGTTATTCGTCCAAGGCAAATAACGTTATCGAAATTTTTGTCAGCGACCAAGGTATGGGCATTGCCGAAGAAGACCGGGATCAGATATTCGATCGATTTTACAGGGCAGGAAAAGATAGGGTCGGAACAATCTCGGGATTTGGCATAGGACTGTATCTCTGCCGTGAAATTGTAGAACTGCATAACGGGCAGATCGCTTTAGAGAGCAACTCGGCCGGAGGAACCACATTTAAGGTACGGCTTCCTGTCCAGTAATCCCCACCTTGAGTTCGTCAATGGCATGCAGCAAGAGCTGATCACTCCTGTTGAGCCTTTCCAAAACTTCGGTAGAATCATGCATGATAGCCAGGCGTCATTTTGGCTACAATCAAGCTCAATTTGGCAACAGGTACCCTATGCTTTCTTTAGACATTTGTGTTATGGAATCAAACAATAACACGATGCAAAAGACAATTTTCATAACAGGAGCTTCTTCCGGATTGGGAAAAGCAACTGCCAAACTATTCCAACAAGCGGGTTGGAATGTGATCGCAACCATGCGAAATCCCGAAAATGAAACCGAACTTACCGAGATCGAAAACATAACGCTCTTAAAATTAGATGTAACCGATCCCGTCCAAATCAAAGAAACTGTCGAAAAAGCCATCTCTTTAAGCAACATTGATGTCGTTTTCAATAATGCAGGTTATGGGTTAATGGGTGCCTTTGAAAGCTTGAGCGACGAAAAAATACTTCGTCAAATCAACACCAATCTATTGGGCGTACTGCGCGTTACACAAGCCTTTATCCCTTATTTTAGAGCGAAGAAAGGTGGTTTATTTATTTCGACGACATCCATTGGCGGCTTTATGGGATTCCCGCTACATTCCATGTATCATGCGACAAAATTCGCTTTGGAGGGCTGGAGCGAAAGCATGTCCTTTGAATTGAAGAAATTTGGAATCGCCATTAAAACAGTTGCTCCGGGCGGAATAGCGACAGATTTTGCAGGTCGCTCTTTGGATATGAACCGAACTTCCGATTATCAGGACATTGAAGACAAACTGTTCGAACAAATGGGTCTGATGATGCAAAATGCATCCACGGCAGAGCAGATTGCCGAGGTGGTGTATGAAGCTGCAACGGACCATAAAGATCAAGTACGCTATCTGGCAGGCGACGACGCACATGCACTCTATGAAAGACGACTACAAATCGGAAAAGAAGCGTTCAGGCAAGAAATCGCAAAACAATTTGGCGCCTGATTTTTTAAATAAGCAACTGCCGCTAAGGCAGTTGTTTTTTGTAAATTTGTATAACAAAAACGATGCATAGTATCAATTCCATATCCGAATTTCACCGGCACTTGTCCTTGCCGGCCCCGTTACACCCACTCATCAGTGTAATTGATGTCGCTGGAATAAAACCCGCTGAAAGCGACATCTGGGAGCAGTTCTGCGTGAATTTCTATAGTATTTCGCTTAAAAAAGACGTTACTGCAACATTAAAGTACGGCCAGCACTATTATGATTTCGACAAAGGAACGATGAATTTCATCGCGCCCAAGCAGATCCAATCGTTAACGATTGCTGAAATCAGAAAGATGAATGCCGAATGCGGAAAAGGTTATATGCTGCTATTTCACCATGATTTTTTGTATACACATCCCCTAGCCAGCAAAATAAAAAACTACAATTTCTTTTCGTATGCGCTTAATGAAGCATTACATCTCTCCGAACGCGAAGAAAAAGACATTATAGAAATTTTCCTTAAAATCGAACAGGAATATCAGCATATCGACAAACATACCCAAGGTATTATTCTGTCGCAAATTGACATGCTCTTACAATACAGCAACCGGTTCTATGAGCGTCAATTCATTACCCGGAAAGCCGTTAACCACGCATTGCTAACTCAATTGGAAAAATTGCTGGATGATTATTTCGACAGCGAGGAAACCTTAAAACAAGGGCTTCCAACGGTAGAGTATTTAGCAGAAAACCTCCATGTATCAGCACGTTATTTAAGCGATTTATTACGTTCCGTTACCGGTAAAAACACACAGCAGCACATCCACGACAAGTTAATTGATGAAGCCAAGGAAATACTCACGGCGACAAGCCTTTCCGTGGCAGAGATCGCCTATAAACTCGGTTTTGAACATCCACAATCGTTCAACAAATTGTTTAAGAAAAAAACCAATGTTTCACCTTTAGCATTCAGGCAATCGTTTAATTGACAGAACAGTATAAAATAAATTTTAGTGTTAATCCCGCTGACCTGTTCTCCGATAAATTGACCTTTAACGATCTTTAACTTTACGATCGCGATATTTCAAATTTTATAGCGTATATTTACATTGTTCTATCGCTCAAGATCGAACGTAATAAAAATTAAGAATATTTCTCGAGTAAAAACCCCAATGTCCCAGTCAGTAAAATTCAGCAATGTCAATACATTGTTCTCTAAAGCGTTAAAACAAAAAATCAATAACTATTTTCAAAATTCACTTCAGCCAAGAACCGGAAATCGTAAGATCTATCTGAAAGCCTCTATCCTCCTGATCAGCTTTGCGGTATTGTATCTCCTTCTGGTATTCGCACCTTTGCATTGGAGTATCTCGATAGCATTATGTATCATTTTCGGAGCTAACCTCGCTGCGATTGGTTTTAACATTATGCACGATGCTGGGCACAACTCTTTTTCAGATAATAAAAACCTGAACACTGTGCTCTCCTACTCGCTCAATCTACTGGGCGGCAATATCTACTTTTGGAAACTCAAACATAATATTGCACACCATACCTATACAAATATCGATGGCGAAGATCACGATATCGAAGTCAAGTTTATGCGTATACACCACGATCAGAAACTTCGGAAACACCATCGCTATCAGCGTTTTTATTTTCCGCTGCTCTATGGAATCTCCTATTTAGCGTGGATCTTTTATCAGGATTATGAGAAATATTTCCGTGGACGCATGGGACATAAAACTGAGCAATTTCATTTTCCGGTCAAAGAGCGTATTATTTTTTGGGTCAGTAAGCTAATTCACTTCAGCTTATTTGTCATTATTCCGATCATTTTCGTCGGGTGGCTGCCCACACTTATCGGTTTGCTGATTTCTGGTACTGTGTGTGGTATGAGTCTGGCCACAGTATTCCAGCTGGCCCATGTGGTGGAAGAAACCGAATTCAAAACCATTGACCAGTCAAAGGTCGAAGAAGAATGGATGATTCATCAGATTCAGTCCACCGCAAATTTTGCTACGGGCAGCAAGGTACTTACCTGGTTGCTTGGCGGTCTCAATTTTCAGGTTGAACATCACCTTTTTCCAAAGATCAGCCATGTGCATTATCCTGCGCTCAATAGGATTGTGAAGCAGACCTGCAAGGAATATAAAATACAATACAACGAGTTTCGGAGCTTCTGGACTGCATTTAGATCGCATTTAAAAGTGCTGGAGGCCATGTCAAAATAACCTCGTTATTAGCGAGTCCATTTCTTTTGTCCCTTGCCGATACATGTTGGTCATTTAATTGCCTTTAAATGACTTTTCTTTTTGGCGATAGGCTTACTTTTGTCGCACATGTATCCCGTTCGGGATTGAAGAAGAGCAAAATGAAGAAAGAATCACGCATCATATCGCTCATTGTTGGTGGCACACTATTTATGGAGATGCTCGACACCACAGCGATATCCACGGCCTTACCCAAAATGGCACATGATTTTGAGAGTAATGTGGTACACCTCAGTGCGGGCATTACTTCATACACCGTCATGCTGGCCGTATTTATACCGATCAGTGGCTGGATCGCCGACCGCTACGGCGCAAAAAAAGTGTTCAATACAGCAATTATAGGATTTATACTTTCGTCGATCGCCTGTGGACTGAGTACCAACTTGACATCTTTCGTTATAGCGCGCATCTGCCAGGGTACAGCCGGAGCACTTATGGTTCCAGTTGGTCGTCTCATCGTACTGAAGCATACCGCAAAGAAAGATCTGGTCGATGCGATCGGTTATATTGCCTGGGCGGGATTATTAGGCCCTATTGTTGGTCCTGTACTGGGCGGATTTTTTACGACCTATTTTAGCTGGCACTGGATCTTCTTTATCAACATACCCTTCGGCGTATTTGCGCTGTGGGCCGTGCATACATTTATTCCGGCAATGGAATCTGAAAATAGCCGTCCACTTGATATTATCGGTTTTTTAATCAGCGGGATTGGCCTTGCCGGCATCATGCTGGGCACCGAAATGATCGGCGCTGCCAACGGAGATTATACCAAACCTTTGGTCACTATCCTGGCAAGCTTTGCGCTGATGGCTGTTGCGGTATGGCACTCCAAACGTATCCAGTATCCCTTGATCGATTATAGTATCCTCAAAATAAAAACTTTCCGTGTCACAGTATATTCCGGCTCGATTACCCGTATGGTGATCAATGTTGCTCCTTTTATCCTACCGCTGATGCTACAGCTGGGTTTTGGACTGAGCCCATTTCATGCGGGCCTCCTCTATATGGCCAACATGCTCGGCAGTATGAGTATGAAACCGGTGGCCATTTGGATCACACGGCGGTTTGACTTCCGTAAGGTTTTGATCGGGAACGGTATTATTTTAACAATTTTTACGGCCGGACTTTCCCTGCTCTCCCTGCAAACGCCGATCTGGCTTGTGGCCATCGTATTCTTCTTCTCAGGACTTACACGGTCGCTCCAGTTTACCAGCCTGAATACCTTGGCATACGCAGACGTACCCAATGGACAGCTCAGCAATGCAAATACGCTGTACAATACGGCACAGCAGATGGCACTGGGTATGGGTATCGCCCTGGGAGCGGTAACACTTCACCTAGCAAGCAGCTATTATCAGGATACCGTTTATCAGATGCGGGATTTCAGTTTGGCATTGCAGTTAATTGCTGGCTTATCCCTATTATCCTTAATCGAGTATTTCAAAATTAAGCCAAGTGACGGAGCCAATTTAAGGGGCTTGCCTTCACAAAAAGAAGTGCAGAAAGCCGCCTAGTCCTTTAAATATTAGGTGGACTTTTCGGTATTGGGTAGGCTCTTCGGGCTGTAAGCAAATTGTTTTTTAAACGCCTAGTCGGTCAGGGAAATGATGCACCATATTTGAAGTATACCCGTTTGATCTTTATCATAGCAGAATTTATCAGTTCAATGGTATAAGTTGGTCCCAGCCCTTATGCCGCAGATTATGTACGTTATCCAAAAAATCTTTTAGCTTTTTTTCTTTTCGCATCCATTCGGTTACCAGAAGCAGGTTTCCGATCTCCATTTCCGTCATGTTCAACCGCAGGCATTGAAACACCTCCTTGCGAAACTCCAGCTGGGACGCATTAGGCGAAATTGGGAAATGGATATGCATCATATTCACTCTACAGGTGCTACTTATACGGAAAAACCATTTGTCAAGCCCTCTTTTTTCTAGCTCCTGCAAAAAACGACCGGCCTCTAATCGCGTACCATCAATCAGTACAACTTGTTTTTCTCCTCTTTTAGAAAAATAGAAAGGAACATCAAACATACGAACAACATCTTTTCGCAATGCACTTAGATCGAATCGAGCTTGGATGTAAAGCACATCATAGAGTGATCCGATTGGGATACTTTTATCCAATGCGCTTGGAGGGAGTATGGTGACCACTTTTTCTACAGGAACTGTTTTTTCTGGTAACAGATCGCTGAAAAGCGTCAATGCGTTTGTTGGCGTAAACCACCATAATCGCCCTCTCATAAAAACATAGCTTACATAGATCAAGCATCCTGTAGCAACAAAAGGCATATAATGGAGCAAATAATTTATAAAAATCATATACGTACTACCGCTACGTACAAAAGCGATTAGATAGATAAAGCAGAGATAGACCATTAAAAGTGCTAAGGATGTGGACAGAATGGCCCATACCAGTTCTGATTTTGGTAAACTATTGGTCTGCACGCGTCCCCTTCTAAATAATTGCAATTGCGTATATTTTTTCTGCCAGTGGATCCACAAAACTTTCAACCGAACACGAATGAGCAGCGCAGCAACGACTATTGCCAAAGCAAATGCCAATGTCCAGGTCCAATAGGCTTGCGTCCAAATTCTATTTAACTTAAATCCATTATTTGCAATTAAATTAAAAATCGAAGAGACGAAAAAGCTCTCAACGAATAATCTTAACATTTTCATATCATTCCACCAAATACTGTTATTAGACTAAGGTTTATATTGTTTGAACATCTAATTTATTAAAATTAATCAAGTATTAAGCAAAATTGAATCTTCAAAAAGAAGATTATCCTCCAAAATCACGGAGGTTATTCCTTGGCATTCGTTTAAGTAATCTTTAAAATAAATATTTGCCAAAAGAGAATTTTTATGAAAGAAAACTTAGACGAGTTTGGTTTGGCAGCTAAAGTTGCCACACTTCTCGCGCTACCTAGGGTAGATCGCGCACTAGCGCTGCAGCTTATGAGAGATAATTTTGTGGACTGGATGGAGCACAACTTTAATCTAGGCTCCAATCAGGCGGATAAACTTAACCAACTTCCCGCTGAGCTTAGTCAAAAACTTGGCATTGCGATCAGCAATTACCTCATGGAGGACCAGGTACTTCAAGTTCGAAAAGACGAAAAGAAAGATGAGGATCCAGATTTCACAGAGCTTTGTATATACGGGGTCGACGAATGGCTCGATGGGGGAGCTAAAGCAGAAGCGACTCCCCTGTATATACGGATTTCATATAGAAACGCCTAGCCTTATTATGTATACCAGCCATTTTTCGAGGTTGATTTCATGATGGTTGCAGCTTTTAGCTGAAGCTATTTTTCTGGCCTTAATTAGTAAACAAGCGTTTCTTTATAAAATACAATGTAAGCAATGAAAGGCCCAAAAGGACCTTTCATACTGTTTGGAGATAATGATGTATACCTACTTATCCAAGGGAAGTTTGACTCCCTCTTTGATTTCGTCATTGGCATGCAGCAAAATCTGATCACTCCTGTTTAGCTTTCCAAAAACTTCGGTAGAATCATGTGTGGATACACCTTCTTTGATATCCACAAAATGTGTCTTACCATCTATGAGCTGGATCACATACTGCCTCTCTGTAGAACGCACAATACTATTGGAAGGTACCAATAAAGAATTGGCTCCGGCAGACAATGGAATATCGACCTCACAGTATAAACCAGGTTTGAGCTTATTATCCGAGTTAGCGACATCGACCTCTATCGCTTCAGACTGCATGGCGCCCAAGGAATTCGCTGAACGGGCTATCATCCCTTCAAACACCTTGTTCGGGGTGTTATTAAAACGGTAAACGACCTTTTTCGAGAGGTCGACTTTATCGACATAGGTCTCGGGGATCTGCACTTCCAATCTTAATTTATTGAGATCTTGTAGGATCAACAGGGGTTGATCATTTCCTTTTCCCGGTCCGACCAGTGCTCCCTCGGAGACGTTACGCTGTACAATCACACCATTGAATGGCGCTTTGATATTCAGGTAAGACTGCAACATTTCAACTTCTTCCACATTTGCTTTTTCCGACATGGCTACCGCTTCGTCAGCTTTCATCTTTGATAGCGCATTGTCCAGATCAAGTGGTGATACCGCCCCTTCCTCCTGTGCGGCATTTTTGAGCCTTTTATATTTATCCTTGCTCGCAGAAGCGGTTTCCTGTGCCTGCACAAAACGTGAATGCGCGGCCTGCACCGCAGCGAGCATTTCTGGCGCCTCCAGCTGCATCAGCAGCTGTCCCTTTTTGACAACTGTACCTCTGTCCACAAAGATATGCTTGACGAAGCTGTTCATTTTGGCATAGATATTTACCTCATTAAAAGGTTTGAGCTTACCGGGTAAACGCACACTGCTGGACATGACTTTCTCTTGTATGACTGTGGTCTGATAGGTACTGGCCTTAGCCGGATTTTTCGGCGTCAGGTCAATGGGCTTTTCGGTTTGACCGCAAGCGGAAAGTAATCCTGTCAGTATTAGTAAATAGCCTATTTTTTTCATCCGTTTGATATTCTTGTTCATTACTCAATTGTGTCTTTAAGGCATACATGCTGCCTTTGGCGATTTTATCTTTAAATACAATTCTCTTTCTGTTGCATAGTAATTTCTGTCTTTATCCTACCAGTTTATACTGCTGGGTTTCGATTAGGAAAGACCACTACATTTTTTTTAATTTACACTATTTGTGTTTTTTCCACCATTGGCTTTTGATGATCAGGATCGTCCTGCGGCAAAAGTGATTCGGAATTGAACGTGGATTTTTCCTTCATCCACACAAACAGGAGCGGCAGAATAAAAAGAGCAGCAAATGTGGACGCAAACAGGCCACCGATCACGGCCCGGCCCAATGGAGCTGCCTGCTCACCCGTCTCCCCCATTCCCATGGCCATAGGAATCATGCCGGCAATCATTGCCATACTGGTCATCAGGATCGGCCGTAGCCGCGTTGTTGCGCTGGCCAGCGCTGCCGTCCTGGCATTTCGGAATTCCAGCCGCAATGCTTCCGCATTGGACACGATCAAAATGGCGTTGGCTACGGAGACACCAGTAGACATAATCATCCCCATGTATGATTGCAGATTGAGTGTTGACCCTGTGAGCAATAGCATCGCCAAGGATCCTAGGATCACTGCAGGAATAGTCACCAATGCGGTCAGCGAAAGCTTCACACTTTGATAATTCGCTGCCAGTAGTAGAAATATAACAACAACTGCACAGGCTAGCCCCAACTGCAAACTACCCATGGTATCGAGCAATAGTGTCGACATACCTTTCATTTCCACCACAACACCACGCGGCGGAGCTGGGAGTTCACGAATAGCGTGTTGCACATCCGCTGTTGCTGTCCCCAGGTCTTTCTTATGGATATTTGCCATCACGGTCAAATATCGCCTTGGCCCCTGACGGTCATACTCACCTGGTAGATATTGTGTATTGAAACTGGCTATATCGCCCAAGGTCGGTGTGAGCTGCCCTTTCACGAGCGGGATTTCGCGCAGCTCGTCCATCGTATTCATCACATATTCAGGCACCTGTACCTGAACCTGATAGGTATAGGTATTGTTTTCATCAAGCCATTGGATCTTCTGCGTAAACCGGCTAGAGGAAGTGCTGGCTGTTACCGAACGAGCAATATCATCCATCTGCAGACCAAGCTGTGAGGCTTTGAGCCGGTCGATGGCAATCGAAATGGTCGGCAACCGGAGCGGTTGCGCAATCTGCACATCCCGTAGATAATCGATGTGCCGCAATGAGCTGACAACCTGATCGGCATAGACCTTCAGTTCGTCCATTTTCTTTCCCGCTATCCGCACCTCGATCGGCGTTGCAGCGCCTTGGCTCATAATCTTTTCGGTCATATCAATAGGCTCAAAATTCAGGCGCAATTTGGGCAGTTTATAATGGATATTACGTCGTAAAACATCTTTGAGTTCGTCCATATTCACATGGTAGTCCGCATTCAGGTTCACCTGGATCACGGCTTCGTGCGTTCCGGTGTTGAATACATAAAGATTGCTGACGCCATAGCTGCTGGGCACCAGGCCAACATAGGCCGAACTGATGGCAACCTGATGGTTGACCGTACTATCGATTACCTGCAGCACCTGTTTGACAGACTCTTCGGTTCGCTCCAGCCTGGTTCCATCGGGCTCTTTAATCCTGAGCTGAAACTGCCCATTGTTAACCTTGGGCATCATATCCTTGCCGATGTAAACAAATGCCGCTGCCGCAAGCGCCAGCGTGAGCAACAGATAACCGATGATAATTTTGCCCTTATGGCGCATGGAGCGGTATAATCCGAAGCGATAACGTTTTTTGATCTTATCGAAAAAGCCCGGCGAGTCGGACTTGAAATGACCGATATGATGCTCTTTGAGCAGCCAGTTGGATAAAATAGGTACCAAGGTCTGGGCCATAAAATACGAAGCGATCATCGTCAATCCAATCGATAAAGAAAGTGGCAGAAACATCGCCCGGGGAATCCCCGTCATCATAAAAGAAGGTGCAAAAACCGCCAAAATACAGAACAGAATCAAGAGCAGCGGCACGGAAATCTCCTGACAGGCCTTATAGATCGCCTTACGCTTGTGCGTACCCTGTTCCTGATGCTGGTGTATGCTTTCGATGGTCACCGTGGCCTGATCGACAAGGATACCAATGGCTAGGGCCAAACCGCTCAAGGTCATAATATTGATGGTCTGGCCAAACAATGTCAGCAGCAGGACGCCAATCAGAATGGATACTGGTATGGTGACGATCACAATCAAGCTGCTTCGCCAGTCGCGCAGAAACAAGAGTACCATCAGGCCGGTAAGCAGAGCACCGAGCCCACCTTCGTGCAAAAGACTCTGCACCGAGTTCATAACCGCTACGGACTGGTCAAATTCATAAGACACCTTCACATCCTCTGGCAGCAGATTCTGAATTTCCGGAAGCTTAGCCTTTAGGTTGCTGACCACTGCCCAGGTGGACGCATCCGATGTCTTAACGGCAGGAATATAAACGGAGCGCCGACCGTTGATAAGTGCATAACTTACCGTCACATCCGAGGCGTCCGATACGCGTGCGACATCTTTTATATAAATCGGGATCCCATTTTTTGTCAGAATAGGGATATCAGCAAAATCTGCAACATTCTTGATCAGTGAATTGATCGTGGTCACATACATCGTATTGTTGAGGTGCAGGTTACCCGATGGGGACATCACGTTAAATTTCGACAATGCCATTACCACCTCATCGGCAGTCAGGTTGTAGCTCCGTAATTTATTGGGGTCTACATTGACCGTGATCGTCCTGGAGTTGGCTCCAAAGGGCGGCGGTGCCGAGAGGCCCGGTACTGCAGAAAACATGGGGCGTACCAGCGTGCTCGCCATATCGTAGATCTCCTTGAGGCTTCTTGTCTTGGAAGAAAGCACCAGCTGACCCACGGGTAAAGAGGAAGCATCAAAACGGACCACCTGTGGTGGCAATGCCCCTGGCGGAAAAAACTTCATGGCCCGGTTTACCTGCAGCGCTACCTGCGCTGAGGCTTCGGCCATATCGGTATTTTCGTAGAAACTAAGTTTTAGGAGCGTAAGCCCTTGAATATTTTTGGCGGATATATTTTTGATTCCGTTGACATAGAGAAACTGATCCTGCATCCGGGAGGAGAAAAAACCTTCCATCTGCTGTGGGGACATCCCGCCGTAAGATTCAATGACGTAAATGGTCGGTGAATTGAGCTGCGGAAAGATATCAATCGGTATTTTCAGTACAGCGAGGACCGAAAAGAGCAGCAGGCTGAGGGTGATGATCACTGTGGTAATCGGCCTTCGTAAAGCAGCTGTGACTAGTGACATAAGTAATT
Source organism: Sphingobacterium sp. 40-24 (assembly GCF_001899705.1). Classification (NCBI taxonomy): domain Bacteria; kingdom Pseudomonadati; phylum Bacteroidota; class Sphingobacteriia; order Sphingobacteriales; family Sphingobacteriaceae; genus Sphingobacterium; species Sphingobacterium sp. 40-24. The sequence continues at coordinate 43,336 of NZ_MKWH01000044.1, forward strand.
AGTTAAAAAGTTGAAGAAAGCCATCGACATTGTTCTGCGCCACCACCTGGTGGAACAATGCCAGATAATAATTATACTTGGCGGTGATGTAATCGCGCTCTGCCTGATTGAGCATGTTCTGGGCAACGTTGACCTCCACAATATCAATCAGCCCATTTTTATACAGGGAAAATTTCTGGCGGTAGGCGGCATTGGCAGCTTTGGTCTGACGCGGAATTTCCTTCAGACGTCTTTCAGCAGTTGCCACTTCAGTGGTAGACTGTGCAATATTCATGGCGATGTTGGCCTGTTGTTCCTGTAGCTTTTGACCAGCCTCATCCACCATAAGACGCTGCGTATGGAGTTTTACCTTTTTGCGGCGCAAATCAAACAGGTTGTAGTTGATTCCCAGACCAACGAGGTAATTACCACGCTGTAGACCAAAGCCGTCGGTTAGCGAACCATAACTATTATCGCTATGTACACTGGATGCCCTGCCCCATACAGCCCCCGAGAGAAACAGCTTGGGACGGTAGCTGTTGACAACCAGCTTTTCTTCCATCTTCGCCTTGTCGAACAAAGCATTATAATAGGCTACCATAGGATGCTGACGGCCGCCATCGAGTTCAATAGGCGCGTTTTTTACCTGCTCGAACAGGATCTTTTCGGCAGTGGTATCCGCTACAATCTGCGCTGGCCGCATACCCGCCAAAGTAGCCAGTTGAATTTGTAATTGCTGTTGCTGATTGTCCAGTTCAATGAGGCCAAGCTGGCTACGGGATATTTCAGCATCGGCCATGCTGGTATCCACGCCCGCCCGGATACCACTTTTGACCAGCGCAAATATCGATTGACGTATTTCCTGATTTCGGGCTATACTGCGCGATTGGATTTCGATCAGGTCATGCAATTTCAATAACTGCAGATAACTATAGATCGTGAAGGACTGTAAGTCATATTTCGACTGTTCAAAACGACGGTTCTCCACGGCCACCTCCGCCTGCGCGAGCTGGTCCTGGGCTTTAAATTGACCAAAATTATAGACCTCCCACTGGAAGGCGGCAATGCCAAGATTGCTGCTCACAGCCTGATAATTATTAGCGGCACGGATACCACCATTATTGGTCGGCACGAGGCCAAATCCGAAGTAAGGCCCTGGCACATTATTATTGGAGCCGACGTCTGCCTGATACGACAGCTGTAGGCTCGGCAGACAGTTGTTTTTGACTTCTGCGGCGCGGGCCTGCTGCACCTGTGTACGCACGTAGTCGGTACGTAAGGATGGCGCATGCTGCGTTACCGAAGACAGCAGCTGGTTGAGTTTGATAGGCACATGACTCTCCTGTCCATAGCTAAAGAAGCTACAGCAGAGCAGCACATGCCCCATAAGGACAAGTTTTTGAAACATATAAAAAGCTTATTTTAAGATAAATGAATGTTTGCGGTCCAATTGGGACCCACTCAATACGATTAAAATGGCTTTTTTATCATAAAGTCAGCTGAAGATTACGCAGGTATAGCCGTTCCAGCGGCAATATTACTTTGGATAGCAAGTTACCAATCGAAAACATGCTGGAATTCGGAAAGAAGGTGTTGAAAAAGTGGGTAATAAAAAACTCCCTTACTTTAGCGACAAAGTGACGAACCGGCGAGAGCGTCAGACAGACACTATCTTTAACATCAACCCAATCCAGGTATTCCTGTTTTCGTTTACTAAAGGCCTTGATAACGGTGATAAACTCATTCTCGCCCTGCGTCTTTGCCTGATGATATAATGAAAAACCGATCAAAGGCTTCACGATCAGCAGCATAGCGCTTACCAGTAAGAGAAATTGAAATATGACTCGTCTTAACATAGGTTGTATGATATCTAATGTACAGCATTTTGATTTGCGTACACTACAAATATAAACAATGACGCAGAAGCCCAATGTAACATTGACGTAGCGAAAGCTTTTGTAAACATCATGTTGCAATTACATTGCTTCTTACAAATATCGCAGAAAGCTACAAGGGCAATGTGAACCAAAAGGTTGCTCCCTGCCCTACCTCGCTTTCCACGCCGATAGTACCACCGTGATTCTTAATGATATCTGCACAGATGTAAAGTCCCAAGCCAAGGCCAGAAAATTTTTGTCCCTGATAGTCTGTCCGATAATACCTTTCAAACAGCCGTGACAATTTTTCCCTTGGTATACCGGGGCCATTATCCTTGATGCTGATCATCAGCTCTTTTTCATCAAGCTTATTTACTTTGACAGCAATGTCGGATTCTGGCGCATATTTAATCGCATTGTTGATCAGGTTGACCATAACTTGTGCAATCTGATGGCTGTCGGCAACAACCTTTTCTTTCAGGTCACCTCCAAAAGTGATTTTTCTTGTCGTCTGCAGGGTAAAATTAGCACGGCAATCTTCGAACAATTCCGATAGCGCAAAAAGTTTTTTATCTAACTTCAAATGCCCCTGCTCAAGCCTTCTGGTGTCTAACAGCTCATTGATCAAAACGTTAAGTTTATCGAGACTTTTAACAGATTGATCAATTAGTTTAACTTTAACTTCTTCGGATAGCTCCATGCCTCTCTTTTGAAGTAGATGTAATGATGCTTTGAGCGATGTTACCGGTGTTTTGAGTTCGTGGCTTGCGATGCTGATAAAATCATCTTTGCCCTGTGTGATGCGCCTTCTATCGGTTACGTCCATAAAGGTTCCTATTCCCCCTGTCAGTACCCCCATTTCATCAAACATGGGTGCTGCGTTGATCGAAAGATATATTATATCTCCATTTGGAGGCTGTACTGCTATCTCATGATCGGTGATAGACTGCAGCGTTTTCAACATAATGGACATGGGATGCTCTTCGGATGGCAGCGGAGTTCCATCTATACGCAAATTTTGCCATTGGGGATCATCATACGTGCGCTTCTTGATCTCGCTTTCTTTTAATCCCAGAATTCGCTGAGCCATGGGATTGGCATAGACCATTTGCCCTGAAGCATCTGTGACGCCAACACCTTCAGCCATGGTTTCCAATATTGACCTCAGTCGCTGTTCGCTTTCCCGGAGACTGGTTCCGAGTGATATATTCTCTTCGACAGTTTGCTCCAAGCGCCTTATAGCTTCCGCCTGCACGGTGACATCAACTGCCATACAGATCACGCCGGATATTTTACCATTTTCAATAAATGGCGTATAACTGAAATTGAAAAAACAGTCTGTCAGCAGGCCATCCTTTTCAATCTTTACAAGTGCAGCATTATCAGATTGCCCTACACCATTTGTGTAGGTCTCGACCAACATCTGGGCAACTTTTTGCTCGCTAACTTCGGGAAATTCCTGGAATAGGGGCTTCCCTATTATAGCCACATCTTTGCCCAACAACTCCAGCATAGCCATATTCACCATGGTCACCTCGTAGTCATCCCCTTTTACCAGCATCATGGCACTGGGTGACTGCGTAAAAAGGTCGCGAAAACTCATTTCGCTAGTTGTCAGTTTCTCATGAAGCAGGGAAATTGTGTCATTCAAATTATCGAGGTGGTCATTCTGACTATGCGGTTCTTCCTTTTGAAGCGTAAATTTAGAAGTACTTTCATCATCTCCTCGATTGCTGAGCAGCTCATAGATTTCTTGTCTTTTCGTGACATCACTGGCCGTCTGCAATATGCAATAGATCTTGCCAGCTTTATCGGCAACTGGTTTATATTTGTAATCATAATACAAAGTGGTCGTTTTACCATTCACTGTCGTCGTTGAAGATACATTGCAAACCTCAACTATATTTCCCGAATACCAGCTGTCACGGAGCATATCAAAGGTGGCCCGTCCTCTTAGCTCAGGAAATACATCCGCCAAAGATCTATCTTGGATGGATTCATCTTTATTCCATATCTTAAGCATTGCATCATTTGCAAACTTGATATTTAAATCCTCACCTGTATAAATTGCGGTGGGATCAGTGGATTGCTGAAGCAAATCGAAGAGTGCCTCATTACCCGATGCAGCGAAAAATTGAATCATCCTTAATATCTTAATAGTGCTAAAGGTAAGAATAAAATTCAGACCCCGCCTTCCCTGACTGACTTTGAACCCAGCTGTACCAATGACGAATTATGGTATTTAGTTAAAAATTCTACACCAAAAATCAGATCGTGCGGAATTTATCCACTAAATATTCAAGTTCATCCAGTTCAAATGGTTTGGCCAAGAAGGCGTCGGCCCCACAAGCATCAGCTATCGCTTTGCCTTGAAGGCTCGCCGACATCATAATCACTTTTATTGAGCTGTATTTTTCGGATGCCTTGAGTTGCCGCACAATGTCGTCTCCGGCCAGCCATGGCATCTGTAGATCCACAATCAACAGGTCAGGTTGTCTTTCGTCTATCGTAGCCATGAGTTCCGGGCTATGGGCAACGGATATGACCTCCTGGTTTTCGTTCGCTAATGCAAGCCCTAACACATCTAATATAAGTGTATCGTCCTCGCAAATAATTATTCTCCTATTCATAAATATGTTGGCTCAATTTACTGCTTTATTAATATGACTTTGCTAGTCCATCGCCCTAAAACACCTATCCTTTCCTCTAACTATGGCCTGTTAGCACAAAAAAGGCAATTTATTAAAAAATATGGTCAAACAATCAAAAGTATTACACACTGCTAATACAATTTAGCTCGATCAGCTTTTACAACTTGTCCTGTTGCTTGAATATTCGCTATTTTTTCCATTTTAAAAGTGTAACAGTTTTTCTTTAGTACAATTTTCGTTTCTTATTATTACGTATATTTCCATGAAAAATTAAAAGCGGGCTACACGCAGCAGCCCGCTTTTTGAAATAATCAATTTTAAATTAAGATCAGGTGAATAACACCATTCAAACTGATATAGTTTTGATTATTTTATGACCACATAAAGAATGAGTTCCAATTTTTACATTTTCCTCATCGCGGCATTTGCTACTGCGGGGGTTATCATCCGGCCGTTTAAGATCCAGGAAGCCATTTGGGCTACCACTGGTGCCATCCTATTATTACTCTTCGGACTGATCTCATTCCAAGCCGCCTGGACGGGTATCGGCAAGGGGCTTGATGTTTACCTCTTCTTGATAGGAATGATGAGTTTGGCGGAGTCGGCGCGACGCGAGGGTCTGTTTGACTGGCTCGCCTCCCATGCCATCAAACTTTCCGCGGGTTCGACGACGAAACTTTTTCTGCTTATTTACCTGGTCGGGACCGTCGTTACGATCTTTATGTCAAACGATGCGACGGCAGCAATGTGATCAATAACCTGCCCGCCGGTCTGATTGCGGGAACTGCGCTATCTCAGATCCAGCTGCCCGATATTGTTAGGAGCACGATACTAATCGGTGTAGATCTGGGTCCTAACCTGTCCGTTACGGGATCACTGGCAACAATCTTATGGCTCAAAGAACTTAGGCGCCATGGCTACGATATCAGCGCATGGAGGTTCCTCAAATTGGGACTGATCATTATGATTCCCGCCCTACTAGTCGCTTTACTTGCCCTAATAATTTAAATGATTAGCGGTATTATTTAATGGAAGGGTAAAAGCGATATCGGTGCCCGGCCCCTCTTTATCGAGCACATGGATCTGACCACCATGGCGCAATATGATATCGGCGCATAGAAAAAGCCCGATACCGAAACCTTCGATATGATTGTGTCCATTGGAGCGATAAAACTTCTCAAATACTTTTTTTCTATCCTCAGGCTTTATTCCCATCCCAAGGTCGCTTATCAGTACGGATATTTCATGCTGATCTGCTGTCATCGTGATGTGTATGGGTGATCTTTTATCACTATACTTAATGGCATTATTGATCAGGTTGGTAATTACCTGTCCGATTCGATAACCGTCCGCGCCCAGAAATACGGTATCATCGGGCAAATGTAAGTGCAGCTCACTTTCGGGAAATATGAGAGCAGCATTTTGGCTTATTTCAAGGATAAGCTGGGTCAAATCTATCGTGGATTTATCGAGTTCGATTCCTTTGGCCATTACCATCACGGGGGCTACCATCTCATTGAGAAGACGATTAATACGGTCAGTGGCTTTGAGCGCATTTTCTACGAGTTTATTTGACAAAGCATTTTCTTGCGCTGTCAACTGCCTGTTCAGAAGCTGCAGGGTTCCTTTTACGGATGATAGCGGTGTCTTAATTTCATGCATGGCGATGCTCAACATCTCATCGCGTAAAATTTCCAGCTCCTTCTTCTCTGTAATATCAAGCGTCGTTCCCGGAATGACCTGCGGGCAGCCATTCTCGTCATAAGTAACCCATCCACGTGCCTCAATCCAATGGATGCTATCATCACCATGCCTTACACGATACTGCGCAATATAGGGTATCTGTAGTTCAATAGACCTCGCGACACTCGCCTGCATTGCCTCCCGGTCTTCATCCACAATACAGCCCAACAAATCACTATAGCTAAATTCCCTTGCTATATCCTAACCAAAATTTCTTTTGCATTGATCCGTACAGGACATGTAATTTTTTTCCAGTAGGCTAACTTCCCAGAAGCCCATACGTGCCTGTGCGAGCGCTTGCGCGAGATGCTTTTGGGATACTGTAAAGGTAGAATCCGTACCGTGCAAGTTAATCATACAATTGATTGGGTTTAAAAGTGTTTGTCAACAAGGTAAATATACGTATTATAATAATATTAGCATTATCATTTTTACATCTTGGGTTATCCTATAAAACTTGGGAATTCTGTGAGCTATTTTATCAGCAAAACATTGGTGTTAAAGGAGGCTGAATCCCCCATTCAGCCATCCTTAACAATCAGCAGAAACGAAATTCTGTCTTATTAGCTAGAACAGCTTGAAATTGAGATCGTTTGTATTAAAATAAACATTCGGTCATCTAGTCATTGTAGTATTTGCAAAGCACATAGTCCCGAAAGCGGCTTAATGCACAATGATGAATAATTGCTATATAACAATCAATGTTTTATATTTGAGACATTGATTGTTACTGACCAAATTTAAAAATAAGCTATCACAAGATGTTTATTTGCTATCGTGTAAAAAACTAATCTCCATGTTATGAAAACCGGCCCAACGTTAAGCGTAATACTTGTTGTTTTAATAAGCTTCTCTCTTTATTATATGCTGTTTTTATTTTTCGGCCCCATCAAAAGAGAACTCGATACACTTACCCGGCAAGGGTTATTGAGCTATATACTTACTTATTTCATCATCGGAGTACCTATTTTTCTAGGAACTTACGTCCTCAGCAAGCGCGAACGAGTATTTAAAAGTCTGGGCCTTTCTGGCAATTTTGCGACCGGAATAACATTAAGTCTTCTTTTTGTGTCGCCCATGCTGGCTGGAGGTCTTTTTATATTCGGTCTGAATAAGGAGATCAGTATGCAGACCTTGATTGCACAAACAGTTATCGCCGGTTTTATGGAAGAATTATATTTCAGGGGTTTTCTTTTTGGCCAGTTATTCCGAAAGACAAAACTGGGTTTTATTCCAGCGATATTTTTTGGTGCAGTCCTATTTGCTTCCGGGCATTTATATCAGAGCCAAGATATCAACAGGATGATGGGCATTTTTATGCTCACATTTCTGGGAGCAGTCTTTTTTGCCTGGCTTTTTGCGGAATGGAATTATAACTTATGGGTTCCGATATGGACGCATACGCTGATGAACTTGACCTGGATTTTGTTCGACTTTGACAATACATCGTTAGGAGGTGTTTACGCGAACATATTGAGGGGATCTACCATTGCCTTTGCTATCGTATTTACCATAGTTTATAAAAAGAGGAATAGGCAGCGCTTAGCAATAAACAAGCACACACTAATCCTAAAAAAAAGCGACAACTAGCTATTCTACCATAACCAAGAATGCCATTTTACAGATCAATACGTCCAGAGACGATTGTGAATAACCGGAACAGCCCTATTTTTTTATAGCCTGGAAATTGTATCGCTTATTTTAGTTTTATCAGCAAAAGAGATACATTTGAACATAAACAAACGTCCTTATGAACAGTGCTACTTCCATTTTCGAATCGAACCATAAAAAATTAGGCCTGATTTCTTTCGATTCCTCCTCGCTGGACCTGGTAAACGGCGAAACTTTCCGCCATTACATCAAAGTATTGCTCATTCCAGCGGGTTACGCACTAACGGTGGACTTCACTGCTTATGAAACCCAAAATCCCTCCTTGCTTTTCATCAATACCAATCAATATCTTGACATTCAGTCGGCTAATGAAGACAAAGCCTTTTTAATCCATTACAACAGGGATTTCTACTGTATTCAGATTCATGATGATGAGGTTGCCTGCGACGGACTCTTGTTCAATAATATTTTTGAGAATCCGACAGTGGACCTGCAGGGTGATGAGCTACATAGCATATCGCAATTATTCGCTCAGATCGGCGATGAGCTTCATGCGCAGGACCGTTCGTCTGAAGAAATGATCCGAACATACCTCAAGCAGATTATCATCCGTGCAACGCGGCAGTGGAAAAAGCAAAACCTCCAAAATGAAACGCTCGACCTTGTCAGCACGGATCAGGATTTTTTCAGAAACTTCAGCCGACTGGTCAATATTCATTACAAGGAAAAACACAGTGTGGCCGATTATGCGGACCTACTGAACCTTGCCCCGAAAACGCTTTCCAACAAATTCCATAAACTCAACCTTGAAAATCCGAACGAGATGATCAAAAACAGGATCGTCCTTGAAGCTAAACGCCTGCTCCTTTACAGCGAGCTTACTATAAAGGAAATCGCTTATCAATTGGGCTATGAAGATCCGGCTTACTTTAATCGCATCTTTACGCAGAAATCAGGAAAAACTCCTGCGGCTTTTCGGAAAGGAATTAAAAATTAGACTAGAAAAGGAAAAAAGTACAATTTATATCGACTTTTTGCTCTTTATTTAGATTGCCTATATGACATACCTTTGTCCTATAAGAAATTAACAATCAAAAATAAAGCGTATGAAACGTAATGCTACCGCCGTTTGGAACGGCACCATCAAAGAAGGAAACGGACATCTGACCACACAAAGTTCCGTTCTGAACCAGACCCAGTATTCATTCAACAGCCGCTTCGCTGAAGGTGTCGGTACAAATCCCGAAGAACTGCTTGCTGCTGCCCATGCAGGATGTTTTACAATGAAGCTGAGCCTTGATCTCACACAGGCAGGTTATACCCCTGAAAGACTCGAAACAAAGTCCATTATTACCTTGGATAATGGTAAAATCACACAGTCGGAACTGCTACTTGATGCAGAAGTAGACGGCATCTCAGCGGAAGAATTTGAAAAAATTGCCCGAGAGGCCGAAAGAACCTGTCCAGTAAGCGCAGCATTCAGCTTCAAAATCATCTTAAGCATTAACCTAAAAAAATAATTACTATGAAGACAATCTATTCAACAGTTTTAACATTGGCGGCACTCGCCATCATAAATTCCAATAGCATGGCACAATCAAACCCCGCATCTCAAGACCCCAACATTGGCCGGGAAACAAGAGCATTCTTAAAAGCTTTGAACAGCGGCGACCGAAAACCGCTGGAAACACTCTCACCAAAAGACGCTAGACTGGTGTTGGTAGGCGCTCAAAAATCAGTAAGCTTCGATTATTCCGATATCCAGGAATCAGACAGAACCATAACCCAGGACGGGCAGACCTTAAAAATACATATCGTAAAACCCAAAGGTGCCCAAGCTGGCCTGCCCGTATTTATGTTCTTTCACGGCGGTGGATGGGTATTGGGAGACTACCCTACCCACAAAAGACTGGTTCGTGACCTTGTTGTCAACAGTGGTGCAGTAGCCGTGTTCCCGGATTACACCCCATCTCCGGAAGCCAGATTTCCCGTAGCCATCAATCAGGCTTATGCCGCAACAAAATGGGTTGCCGAGCATGGAAAAGAAATCGGGGTCGACGCGAGCAGGCTTGCTGTTGCCGGAAACAGTGTCGGTGGAAATATGGCCGCAGTGGTGGCATTGATGGCCAAAGACAAAAATGGTCCCAAGCTAAAACAGCAGGTACTTTTGTGGCCCGTAACAGACTCCGACTTCAGCAGAGCATCGTACAAAAAATTTGCACAGGAACGGTTTTTAACAACGCCGTTGATGAAATGGATGTGGGACAATTACCTGCCTGATTTAAAAGAACGCGACAACAAATATGCCTCACCACTGAAAGCTTCTCTGGAAGAGCTGAAAGGTTTGCCTCCTGCACTTGTTCAGGTGGCCGAGAATGATATTCTGCATGACGAGGGTGTCGCCTATGGAAGAAAATTGGATGATGCCGGTGTTCCAACTACTCTTACAGAGTATAAAGGCGTTATTCACGATTACGGGATGCTGAATCCGCTAGCGCATATCCACGCTGTACAGGAATCTGTGTTGGATGCAGCGACTGTTTTGCGAAAAGCACTGTTTGCGAAGTAAAATACCCTGCATTTCCAAAGAATAACACTAAATGGTTCGACTGTTTGGTGTTATTGTTTATAGTTGGGCCTCAGTTATGCTCGTCTTGTTTTAGCAGATAATTTATGAATCGGGCGTCAAATTTTGATTTACTGCACTTCATTCATGTATGTCACTTTTTCATTTTCTTTAACAGGAAAATAATAAGATTCACCAATAGAGAAATGACGGTGAAGCTAAGAGCATAGCCCTTTAAGGTTGTGATCTTTGAAGCAAGATAACTAGTAGTGGGATTGGTCGTAGGATAAGCGAGAAGCATCTTTATAATCAATACATCTTCTAAACAGTCAAACAGGCCTGACAGGAAAGGCAATAAAGCAGTTAAGAATAAACACCGTCGATCGTCATAGGCAGAATATTATGGAAAAACTTCGGGTAAAAAGTGCACTTGAAGCATGTCATATAGCAGGCATGATGGGCATTATTTAGCATTTCGCTTTTAATACCTGTTTCTATCAGGTTGGGCAACGTTTACCAATGAGCTAAATAGAAAAGTTAATTTGAGCCTTATAGAAAACCAAGAATTTAAAAATCCGATTAATTTTGCTTTATAATTTTAACGAAATGGCAGATATCAAACAGCCTCAAGTATTTTTCTACTGCACTGAACAAAATAATTCACCCATCGAATCCTTTATGGTAGAACATAAGATATGGCATATCCAAAAAGGGTACATATTATTTTATGAAAATGGTAAGACATACCGGGCAGATGCGGGGCAAACCATCTTACTACGAAAAAACCAGCTGGTAAAAGCTTCATTGATGGACAGCGAAAATGGAGAAAAGTTTGAGATGGTGAAAATTTTACTTACACGCGATTTTTTGAATATACTATTACTGGAAGACCCAAATATAGCAGTTACAAATTCCGGTACCTGTAAAGAATATAGTGATCGATTTCTTGTTGCTAAAAATGATCTTATGTCAGGTTTTTTCGAATCGTTAAAACCCTACATCACTTCAGGACAGAACATTCCAGGTCAATTAAGTACCACCAAAACGAAAGAGATTTTTTTGTTGCTCGAAATATTATGGCCTGGTATCAAAAATAGCCTTTTTGATTTTACCGAACCAGTAAAAATAGAATTGGGAGAGTTTATGAGTAAGAACTATATTCATAATATTACTTTGGAACGATTTGCTTACCTTTCGGGCCGCAGCTTGGCCACCTTCAAGAGAGATTTTAAGCGGATGTATCATCTACCACCGCACAAATGGATCATGAAAATGCGCCTTGAAGAAGCGAAAAGGCTTATTTTTGAAGAAAAGCAAGCTCCTTCTTCAATATATTTACAGGTTGGCTTTGGAAATCTTTCACATTTTTCCACTGTATTTAAAAAATATTATGGCTTTAATGCCTCTTCTGAAAAGATTCCCCGCTGAATTCAATAATCACATTTTACTTTATATACAACGAAACAAATTACAATGAGAAAAGTACTTATTACAGGTGCCAATAAAGGCCTTGGCTTTGAACTTGCCAAATATCTTCTTCAAAAAGGATATTTTGTTTACCTAGGCTGCCGAAATATTGAAATGGGTAAAAGCGCCATTAATGATTTAAAAAGTTCAGGTTTAGAAAACTGTATTCTATTAGAGATCGATATATCAGATGAAGAATCTGTAAAGAAAGCTGCCGAAGAATTCGGAAAACATAGCAATGTTCTTGATATCCTGATCAACAATGCCGGCATTCTAGGCAGAAGACAAAGCAAAGAAAGCCCTTTAAATCTCTCTGATGTGCGGGAAGTTTTTGAAACAAACTTTTTCGGGACAATTGCAGTAACAGAAGCATTTCTACCATACTTAAAAAGATCTGCCCTCCCTGTAATAGAAAATATCACCAGTGATCTCTCTTCACTCACAAAGCACCAGGAACCTGAATGGCTTCTATATAATGCTAAATCTATAAGTTATGGCCCTTCTAAAACAGCCTTAAATGCTTATACGGTTGCCTTAGCATATGAATATAAAGATCTTGGATTTAAAATTAACTGTGTTACCCCGGGCTGGACTTCCACGGATTTTAACGGTAACAGTGGTGGGAAATCTGCCGCAGAAAATTGTATTAACCTTGCCAGGTACGCTATGCTTGATAAGAATGGACCTACGGGAAAGTTCTTTGGAGAAGATGGTGAATTGCCATGGTAGTAGGAATATAGCATGCACTGTAACCCCTCACGCAGATTGAAATAGCATATGCTTAAAAAGTTAATGATTAGATTTTAAACAGCTGCTCAAGTTCATTTCTATGATCCTCACCCCATTGCGCCGTTACCGCAATGACTGGTATAAGGCTTTCACCCAGCCCAGTCAGTTCATATTCAACTTTCAGCGGAAGCTGATCAAAGACGACTTTATTGATCAATCCATGTTCAATCAATTGTCCAAGCTGCGCATCAAGTACACGGCGGGTTGCATTGGGGATTTTACGTTGCAGCTCGCCCGGACGCTTGATACCTGAATGAATGGCCCAGAGCAGGTTTATTTTCCATTTTCCCTGGACCACCTGTAGGAACAGATGTAAACCGCAATCTAAATTAACCGGAAGCTTTTTTTCGTACATAGCTGCTATAATTTACGAAGGTATAAAGTGGGTATAGATAAATTTATCCGTAATTGACACGATTACTTTATGCCCTTACCTTTGAAACAAAGTAAATATAAAAATATGAAATACAAGTTATTTGGATCAAAAACAGGACTGCATGCCAGTGAAATAATTTTGGGAGCTGCCAACTTTGGAACCAGAAAAGGCTATGGAGCCGATCCCGAAGAATCGAAAAAGATCTTAACAGCTTATGCAGATGCAGGTGGTAATTTTATCGATATATCCGATGTTTACCAATTTGGAGAGGCAGAAGAAATCGTAGGCAACTTTTTAGAGGGACAGCGAAGTAATTTTATTATCTGTTCAAAATATACTCGAAGTAGTGATCCCAACCCTTCCATCAGTAATTTTGGGAATAACCGTAAATCTATGCGACAGGCTGTTGAACAAAGTCTGAAAAGATTGAAGACGGACTACATCGATATTTATATGCCTCATTATGATGATGGAGTAACTCCGTGGGAAGAAATTGCCATGGGACTTCAAGATCTGGTCAGCGAAGGGAAAATAGTGTATGCAGGGCTCACTAATTTCCCGGCATGGAAGGCATCGGCCATTGCATCAGCAACAAAACTCACCGCTTTACAGATTGAATATAATTTATTGCAACGTACCGCAGACCGTGAACTGATCCCGATGGCAAAGGAATTTGGTCTTGGTGTAATGATGTATTCGCCACTAGCCGGCGGACTGCTCACCGCAAAATATAGAAAGGGAGAAGCCGGGCGCATCAGTCATTCTTCTGACGCTGAATATTCGGAAAACGAGAAAACCAAACTGATCATTGATGAACTGGTGTCAATCGCGGAAAAACAGGAAGCAACGCCCGGTCAGATCGCTTTTGCATGGAATTTATCAAAAGAGGCATTTCCATTACTGGGAGCACGCACTATAAATCAATTTGAGCAAAGTATCAAAGCGGCTGAAATTAATTTGACAACTGATGAGCTGATCAAACTGGATGCTTTAAGCTCCATTAGCCTCGGGTATCCGCACGATCTGCTGAATACGGTACGTGGTTGATTTTGTAATCGATAGTAATTCTTAAAGTATATAAACTAAATTTGAAAGTAAAATTACGCCGCATGCCAAAAAGAGATTCTATTTTAGTGAACAGCATGAATTCCAGCAGCAGTATGGCTGTTGGAATATGGGACGATTCAACTCCGGGCATCCTAAAAGCACTGAATCCGCATCGGCATGACCACTATACGTGCATGCTAGTTGAAGCTGGACAGCTGGAAGTCCTATTTGATTTTGAACAGCTAATCATGCCCGCGGCAACGCTTTTTGTCTGCCCTCCTCATCAGGTTCATCAGATCAGCACGGTTTTAGGCGCATCCGGTTATTACATTTCCTTCGAAGGCCGTCACATGACCAGGTCAGCCAAAGACATGCTTGATGCATCTTTAAATGAAACCATTATATTGTCACTCTCAGCGCCCGAGCAACAATGGTTTACGTCCATTCTGGACTCGCTAATAAATTTGGACAGTATAAACAATACTGCCAATAAGGAAGTGCAGCAGCCACTGCTTTCAGCATTTATAACCCAGACGGTAATTTGTCACGATCGCGGATCCGCCGCTGCCTCCATAAGTTACAGCCCCCGGGTTATGAGTATCGCTAACGAATTCAAAAATCTTGTGAAGCGTGATTACCGCAGCCTTAAGCGCCCAGCAGCATATGCCCAGCAGTTAAATATCTCCGTGACCCACCTGAACGATGTCGTTAAAATGGTGACGGGCTTATCCGCATCGGCACTGATCCAGAAAGAAATACTGAGCGAAGCACAGCGCCTGCTCTATTATTCACGATTGAGTATTAAGGAAATTTCGGTACAGCTAGGCTATAAAGACACCAAGTACTTTATCAGGCTTTTTACAAAAAAAACTGGCCGATCACCTGGCGATTACAGAAAAACAATACGCTCCAATCCAGACCTGGATTAGACAATCTTATACTATTCAACTAAAACACGGCTTCTTTTTTTGTCCACCTTTTACCTTTGTTTGTCAGTTTTCCGGCATTCACTTTTTGATCAATTTTGCACTATAGATAAGTTGTAATTTTAAATAGTTCAGATATGAAAATCTTAATAATCGGTGGTACAGGTCTTACTGGAAGGCTGGTCACAAAAAAACTGGCAAACCTCGGTCATCAGGTGCAAATTGGCTCGCCTTCACATGGCGTGGATCTCATGACGGGAGAAGGTCTTTCCCAGGCGCTGGAAAATACGGAGATCGTAATCGATCTATCCAATTCCTCCTCTCCGGAAGAAGAAAATGCAATCCACTTTTTTCAGACCGCAGGAAAAAATCTGGTAAAAGCGGAGCTGGCTGCCAACATCAGGCATCACCTCGTACTTTCCATTGTCGGAACGGACGATGCGCTGGAGATCGGATATCTTCGCGCAAAGAAATACCAGGAAGACATCATCAAGAACTCCGGGATACCTTATACCATCATTCGTTCGACACAGTTTTATGAGCATACTGATGCCATCATTGCCGTTCAGGGCCAGGGTGACGAGGTATTTGTCTCCAAGATCGACTACCAGCCCATTGCCCTGGAAGATGTCACAGACTACATTGTGCAGTTTGCGCTCTTGGAGCCCAAAAATGGAACAGTCGAGATTGCGGGTCCTATAAGGGCCAATATGGACGATTTTGTGGCAAAATATGTCGAGATATCCGGCAAGCATATAAAGGTTGTTTCTGATGAGGATAGCAAGTATATGCATCTCATCGTTCCTAAATCGTTGCTCGTACCTGCGGGGCAATATAATTCAGGAAAGATTCATTTTGAGGACTGGGCGCTGAATACAGCAGTAAGTTAAGCCTTCAAAAAAGAGGAACACAGACCTTTGCTGAGCTGGATATCTTAAAGATCGATACGTTCGGTAGTTGGTGTATATCCATAGAAAGTGCTGGAATTTTTTCAAGGTTCCAGCACTTACATTCCAAAAAATAATGCCCCAATTATAAAACCATTCCACCATCAATAAGGATTTCCGTTCCGGTCATGAAACTTGCGACATGGTTATCTGACAGATAAATAACAGCTCTGGCAACATCATCAGCAGTTCCCATTTTTTGTAAAGGAATTCCGCTGATTAACCATTCATCAAGACCTTCCAATGTTTTTTCGTCCAACCCTGCTTTCGTCATAATCTCCGTTTTTGTAGGCCCAGGACTTACTAAATTTACCCTGATTTTTCTCGGTGCTAATTCTGCAGCAGCGGTCTTCGCAATGGAATTCAATGCTGCCTTGCTTGCCTGGTAAATCGAACTATTTGGTTTAGAGGTGGTCGCGACGTTGGATGAAAGAAATACCACTGAAGCACCATCGTTCAACAGGGGAATAAATTTGCTCAAAGTAAAATAAGCTCCTCTGAAATTAATACCCATTACATTGTCAAAATTTTCGGCACTCATATGTTCGATCGGACCTAAACTTCCAGTGATACCTGCATTAATGAACAGGATGTCAATTTTTCCGAATTCCTTTTCAACATGGGTTCTGAAATTTTCAATATCTTCCAATTTCCCCTGATCCGCCACAAAAGAAATAGCTCCTAGCTCTGCAGCAGCCTTCTCAATGGCTTCTTTTCGTCTTCCGGTGATAATGACTTTGGCTCCTTCGGCAATTAACTCTTTTGCGGTGGCATAGCCTATTCCGCTGTTTCCACCTGTTACAATGGCTAATTTGTTATTCAACTTTTTCATTTCTTTAATTTTTTTTCCAAAGTTATCAGCGAAATGGTATACTTTTGTTATCAGTATAACCGAGTATATCAGTATCATACATTATATCACTTAACTTTGCAACCATGGAAAGAGATCAGACAGAAGAACTTAGAGCGTTGCAGGACACCCTTTATTTCATTGGAGGTAAGTGGAGAATCCCTGTCATTAATTCGCTTTGCAACGGCAACCGACGTTTTCGCGAAATTGAAAGAAGTATACCGGGGATTACCACAAGAATGCTTTCGAAAGAGCTGAAAGATATGGAATTAAATAAGTTGGTTAAACGGACTGTTTATCCCGATATTCCTGTTTTAATTGAATATGAACCCACTGCATATTGCAGGACTTTCGGGAATATTATTTCGGAAATGATTAACTGGGGTAGAGAACATCGAAAAATGATTGTAGAGGATAAGGTTTAGCCGCTCACAGCCAACTGGATTTTAGTTGGACTTTTGCTACTTGGTATTAAATCCGATTTGAAACGAGATTTAATACCTCATTTGGCGTCTTTCCGAATTCTTTCTTGAACGCAAAAGAAAAATGTGAAAGATCTTCAAACCCTACTTCGAGATAGACATCACTCGGCTTTCTGGATTGCTCGGCAATTTGAAAATAGGCCTCCTGCAATCTTTTTTTCTTGAGCCAGGTGCCCGGAGCCATTCCGAATACACGCTGAAAATCCCGCTTGAAGGTCGATAGGCTCCTCCCCGTAAAAAAGGCAAACTTTTCCAGGCTGATGTTAAACCTAAAATTTTTGTTCATGTATTCCTTTAAATTAATCCGATCAGGTAACGAGAAATTGAACAATATATGAATGAGGTCAGGGTTAGATTTCAATAGAATAATCAGTAATTCCTCTCTCTTGACATCAACAAAATCTGCACTGATCTCCAGATCGCCGGTATAATACGGTTCCAGGGATGTTATATAATTCTTGATGAGCTTATTTTCCGGTATAAAAATAAAGGCGTCGCCGATGGCTGATGGCCGGATTTCATAAACATGGCGTTCAAGAAAGCGCTTCAGGAATGCCTCATCCAGGGTAATGATAATTTTTTCAAATTCATCATTGTCCTTATATTTCGTATAACGTACCAAATGATTTTTCCGGGCGATACAATAGTCGCCCGGTTTCATGCTGTAGTTTTTTTTGCCGTCATAAGCCTTCATATCTCCCTTCAATAAGTAGAGAAAATAGTTTTCCGGTATATAATTTTCGGGAGAGATCTCTGGACCCAGGTGACAGGATTGGATGTTGTTTACTTTCATGGATTACCAAATATACTGATCCCTAGCGTTTAATCCTGTGCCTGACTGAATTTTAAACTGTCCACGCTTGCAAGTATCGCCTGTTCTTTCGCATGCGGGTGCCAGCCGAGCATTTCTGTCGCTTTTTTGTTGGACATCTTTGTATACTCTTGGGGTGGTGTAGGTTGCAGGACAGCAATTTTTCCGGCCAGTTTGGGGCGTTCCTTTTTGATCAGTTCGGCTACATCATAAAAAGACATTGCCCCTTCCGAAGTTGCAAGAAATCGCTGTCCGCCCGCTTCAGGGTGTAACATCGCTTTGATATGGATATCAGCGACATCGCGTACATCTACCACACCAAATGTAAATGGAGCATTTTCCTTGATGAGTCCGTCAACAATGCCCTTAACGACAGTATTCAACGAGGCGGAGGAAATACCGCCGAGGATGGGCCCAAAAATTCCGACGGGATTGATGACCGTTAACTCCATAGCTGTGGCTACATCCTCCATAAATTGCCAAGCGGCCTTTTCTGCAATTGTTTTTGACTTTATGTAGGCCTGTATCGGTGCGTTTTCATCGGTCCAGTCGAGCTCCGTAAAAACATGGTTTTTGGGATCGATGCTATAACCGATCGCAGCAAAAGAGGATGTAAGCACGACACGTTTGACGCCTGCCCTTTTCGCGGCTTTCAAGGCTCTCAACGTACCTTCTCTTGCAGGGATAATCAGCTCGTTTTCGTTTTTGGGCTGCTCGGCGACAAATGGCGATGCCACATGCAGGACATAGTCACATCCCTGCGCCGCTTCATCCCAACCGCTGTCGGAAAGCAGATCCGCCTCATAAAAAGACAGCTGATCAAACGTGCTGATGCCTCCTGCTGTAAGGGCATCTAGAATCTCGTTTTTTCGGGCGAGCGTGCGCAGTGTTGTTCTTACGGTAAATCCCCGCTCAAGTAGTGCAAGAATAGTATTAACGCCTAAAAATCCGGTACCACCGGTTACTAAAACTGTTTGATTGTTCATTTCGGATCAATTATTTGAATTCGTAGATCAACTATTAGAATTTGTAGGTCAATTGTATGGAGTTTTCCGCATATTCCCAGAGCCTTTTGGCAAGCGCTTCATCGTTCATCGCTGCGGTATGATGATTTGATAGCGCCGGATATCCCGCATATTCTTTCGGACCATTCGGGCCGTAGAATTTCCCGCCTTCAGCCGACACATCTGTCGCGGCAAATAAACTGGGCAGGGCTCCCTGCCATGGCTCCATCACCTGATCATATGCAGCAAACATGCCTTCCAGATTTTCACCCGGTATATTCCGCTGTAAATCGGTTCGCGTAACACCAGGGTGCGCTGCCACAGCAATCGCTGGCATAGCGGCATTCCTGAATCTCCTCTCCAGCTCATAGCTAAACAAGATATCTGCCAGCTTGCTCACCGCATATTCACGCCATTCATCATAACTCTTTTCCAATCTGAGGTTGTCAAAATCTATGCTATCCACCAACGTAGCCGCCCCACTGGAAAGTGTCACTACCCGGGCGTTAGCGGTCTGCTTAAGCAGCGGCAGCAGATATCCTGTCAGCGCAAAATGCCCCATAAAGTTTACACCGAACTGCAATTCAAATCCGTCCTCCGTTTTAGCAGCTGGAGGCACCATTACTCCGGCATTGTTGACGAGTATATCCAGTTTTGTATGCTTTTGCACAAAGAGATCTGCAAATTCCCGAACCTGTCCAATGTTTGCAAGGTCGAGCTTTCCATAGTCCAATGTTCCGGTCCCAGCCGTGTCGGATTGGATTTTTTGGATCGCATTTTTTGCTTTTTGTACATCTCGTGCAGCGATGGTCACCTGTGCACCTGCTTCAAACAATGCTTTTGCTGTTTCAAACCCTATACCCGTGTTTGATCCCGTCACGATTGCTATTTTCCCTGATAAATCAGGTATATTACTTTTTGTCCACATAACCCTTTGTTTTTATTCTTCTACAAAATTCGTGGAATAACTGTTACGCCGTTTTGTTGTGCAGTTCAAATTTTCTTTGTTGTGGAGTTCACTTTTCCGTTCTCTTCCGAAGGTTTGCGATGTTGTACTAGAATTCGTTCCGTTCCAATGCTTTTACCGGGCCTTGTTCTAATTTTTTGGAAACCACTGTCGATCAAATTTTTGAAATGCCCTGTTTTGACATTCATGTGTCCTTTAGGGTTTTTGCCATAAAGGGATCTAAAGTAATACATCTGGTTTATAGCCACAGACCCCTTTATTTCTGATCTTTAATCTTCTATTTGCAGATGCGTACTCAAGGCAATGCGGTTCCAGCTATTGATGGTCACGATGAGCATAATGATCTGAGCAATCTGATTTTCAGTAAAAAATTGGGATGCCTTACTGTAGGTCTCTTCACTTAATCCCTGCTGGTGAATAAGGGTTATTTCCTCTGTCATTGCAAGTATGGCCTGCTCCTCTTCGGTAAAAAATTTGGTCGCTTCCCTCCAGGCACTCAACAAAAAGATACGCTCGGGTCTTTCACCGTTTTTAATGGCATCCTTGGTGTGCATGCTGATACAGTACGCACAGTTGTTGATCTGTGATGCACGGATTTTGACGAGCTCTTTAAGCGTTTGCGCGATCTCAATTTTCGAAAGATAACCTTCCAACCCTAACATTGCTTTGAAAGCCTGTGGTTCTGTTGTACTGATGTTGATTCGTTTTTCCATGTTTCTTTTTTTTTAATTTGATACTACAAATTTGGAAAATGAAGAGCCCGAAAAACTTAAACGGGTTTAAGAAAAATTCTTTTTGCGTATTTCGCCGAGATAACATAAGAGCCTTTTTTACAAAAGGCTCTTATGTTATCCCGCTAATAATACATCATCTAATATACCCGATCCGTGCTACCAGAGCGTCGACTGCAGATAGAAGGCCAGGCTCGGCGCTACAACCGCGAAGAGCATATAAAAAGGATTCTAGGTACAGTAAAGTGCTGATTCTAATGCTGAAACAATTTATAGCGTAATCACGATTTTACCAACCGTTCTCCCCGTTTCCTGTTCAAGATGCGCTGCTCTCATTTGCTCAAAGGGAAAAGATTTGGAAACATGAGGTTTTACAACGCCACTTTCCAATAAAGAAGCGATCTGTTTCATATCCTCTCCGCTTGACTGTACAAGAATAAAATAACCGTTCACACCTTTGGATTCTGCTTTTGAAGTTACATCTTCGTTCAGACCTGTCGGAATACTGATGATGGAACCGCCTTCTTTGGTCACTTCGAGCGAATGGTCGATATTGTCCCCGCCAATTGTATCCAATACAAAATCAAAAGTTCTGCCTGCTGATTTCCAGTCGAAGACGTGATAATCGATATGTGAATCTGCACCTAAACTCAAGACAAAATCTTTATTTTTTGAGGAAGAAGTTCCCGTCACTTTCGCCCCTAAATATTTGGCAATCTGTACAGCGATATGTCCTACTCCACCAGAAGCTGCGTGGACCAAAACATTTTGCCCTTGCTGAACGTTTGCATGGTGAACTAAAGCCTGATACGCAGTTAGCGCAACCAAAGTGGAAGCCGCGGCGTCTTCAAAAGAGATATTTTTGGGCTTTATAGCTAATTGATTGGCCGGAGCTGCGACATATTCTGCATACGCCTTTCCGTGGCCTGGAAAATTGACCATTCCGAAAACTTCATCGCCAACTTTAAAAGCTGAACTTTTAGTTTCTTCTACTATTCCGGAAATATCCCAACCCAAAATCAATGGATTTTCTGTTTTAATTTTTCCGTAAACTCCTTTTCCGGCACGGCTTTTTACATCTACCGGATTGATGCTTATGGCTATTACTTTAATTAATACTTCACCGTCGTTGATGGTTGGTTTTGCCATTTCTACGTATGCTAAATTGTCTACATTTCCGGCTTCTTTTAATACAATTGCTTTCATAATATTGATATTTTGTTAATGTTATTTATTTGAATTACCTTAATTTAAATCTTGAACTGAATCTAATTTCTTAATGGTTTCGCATAGATTTTCAGCTTATAAATCACCACTGGAAATTTCACTTTACTTTTTCATTTTGAAATTCCGCCAAACGGTTCTGCTGACCTGTCGGAATCCATAGAAATCCATTGTCATCAATCCATCAAGCGTCTGCCCAGATTGTATTGGCACTCCTTGCTACGGGAATGAGCTGTGCTTTTACCGATGAAACGGCTGCCATAAATGCTATCAAACCAATTCGTATCTTCATAACTTGCTGTGTTGTTGATATAGCAAAGTTATATTGCACTGCAGCAGATAAATAGTTCATTTTACGGAAAGAATAGCACAGATGTACAGAAATGTAAAATCCTCCAGTAACGGAGGATCATCCAGAAATGTTTAGCTCTTCTTTAAGCAAAAGTTGCTTGTTCGCCACCAACGAAAAAGTCATCATATTGGTAATTATCCGTGGATCGGATCATTAAAAAAGTCACAATGAAACTAATGAAGTTTCATTGTGACTTTAACAAGAAGAATTGCAGTAATTAGTTTAGCTGTGATTTTCTGAATTCCAAAGGTCTCAGACCTGTCTGTTTCTTAAATAATTTTGTAAAATAAGAAGCATTCTCGAATCCTAAGTGATAGGCTATCTCCGCAACTCCCTTCTCTCCCAATCTCAATAGATTTTTAGCCTCCGAAATCAAAAATATATGAATGAGATCCAAAGCAGTTTTTCCTGTTTCCTGTTTCAGTACGTCACTTAAATAACGTGGCGAAATAAACAGCTGTTCGGCAATATAGGTAACGCTTGGCAACCCGTTTTTTTCCAGACCTCCTTCACCAATATATTTTTTAAGGATATCATTAAATCTTGATGCTGTTTTCCCAATAACCTGTTCTCGGTCGATAAACTGTCTTTTGTAAAAGCGCTGTGCATATTTCAAAATCGATGATATATGACTCAAGATAATCTCACGGCTGTATTCATCGGGATTATTAAAATATTCACCCTGAATTTTCGCATGAAGCTCCAGAATAATCTGCTCTTCTTTTGGAGAAAGTTGCAGCGCTTCCGTTACATCGTAGTCAAAGAAGCCATAATTGTTAATGCTTTTAAAGAGCTCGTGACCGTTCAGATAATCTTCATGAATCATCAACATATAGCCTTTTTCTTCAAATTCAAGGTCTTTCATTTCAATGATCTGCCGTGGTTTGGCAAAAAATAGACAGCCATTATCATGGTCGTATTTTGTACGTCCATACATAAACATCCCTGATTTTATTTTTTTGAAAGCGATGATGTAGCAATCTGTGGTAAATTCCCTATTTCCCAACGGACAGGCCGCCTGACAGCCAATCATACTAAAGAGCGGGTGCTCCGGAGCGTCCCAGCCATTTCCGCTGTGCAATTCTGTAAGGGTTTTATAATGTTTCATTTTATTTTTTTATCGAATGTTCGACAATCTCTTTCTATTACAACTGATTCTCTGAAGTTAAGCTAAAAAAGCAAAGCAGTACAACTGTAGCAAGAAAACAATTTTTTTGCGCGCATCATTCCTAATAAATCTAGTGCCCATGTGCGGCAATGCTGACCTCTTTCCAATTTTGGATATCATTCAATCTTTTGGTGTAAACCTCATTGACAACGTGATATGCAATTTTACCGAACAATAATCTTTGTGGAGGATTTTGATTGTCAATAAGATTCAAAACTGGCTCTACTGTCGCTTCAGGTTTTCCCCATGTATCAGGGTTATCCCCTGTTTCCGCAAATGCCTCTCGTACTGGATTGTAATCGGTAATATCCGAGGAAGTCTGAACCGCTGAAGCTCCTGCCCAATCCGTTGCAAATCCATTAGGTTCAATTAATGTGGTTTTGATTCCTAAATGTGCTGTTTCTGAACCAATCGTTTCAATTAATCCTTCGACTGCAAACTTTGAAGCATTGTATAATCCTAAAAGCGGTAGCGTCGTTAATCCCAAAAAGCTGGAAATCTGAATAATATGTCCACTTCTTTGTTTTCTCATCACCGGTAAAATTGCTTGTGCTACCCAAAGTGAACCAAAAAAATTAGTTTCCATTTGGTCTCTCGCCTGCTGTTCTGTTGTTTCTTCCGTCGTTCCAAATAAACCAAAACCAGCATTATTAATCAAAACATCAATTCTTCCAAAGTGTTTTTCTACTTTCTCCACCACTTCAAAAACTTCTGTACGGTTGTTGACATCCAGTTTCACAGGAAGAATGCTGTCACCGTACTTCTCTTTTAAATCCTGCAACGCATCGGTATTTCTAGCCGAAGCAGCAACTTTATCGCCTCTTTTAAGCAAGGCCTCAGCCCATAATTTTCCAAATCCTTTGGAAGCTCCTGTTATAAAAATTATTTTACTCATTATTTTTTCTTTTTTTGTTAATCCAAAATTATCGTTATCCATACTCATACACTAACTCATTTCAGCTGAAGAATAGCACATAATTACGATATAGCTTTAGCTCTACACCTTAGTTAAAAAAGAGAGCTCCTTCAATTTCTAAAAGGAGCTCTCACCAACACTTCAATTAAACACTTATTATAAACTTTTTGCTGCCGGAAAATCAATCGGGATCTGGGTATTTGCAAAAACATAATTCGTAAAACTTCGAAGAGCAACCAAGGCTGTAAGTTCTACGAGCGCCTTCTCATCCAAACCAGCTTTATAGAAGTCTTCCAGTGCAGCATTTCCGGCATTACCTTTATTGTTTGCGATCGATTGGGCAAGTTTTATAATGGCATCCAATTTAACATCCCCAACACTTCCCCTTCTGATTGCTAAAGTGTCCTCCTCACTAAAACCATTTAATTTAGCCAGCATGGTATGTGCAGCAAGACAGTAATCACAAGCATTAACCTGGGACACAACCAAGTTGATCGCTTCCCTTTCCTTTGCGGTGTAAGAAGAATGATGCGCTAAGGCTGCTTCTGTTTCCAGCATCGATTTTAAAGCTGATGAAGAGTATCCGATAGTAGCATACAGGTTCGGGATCTTGCCCATTTTTTTCTCTACTGATGATAAAATGACCTGAGCTTCTTCGCTCAATTGTTCTTTGTTTGGAACTGTAATAGTTTTCATATTCTTATTATTTATTATTGTTTACTTGAATCTTTCAATTTCATCCCCGTCTAACGACTGATCTTTTAAAAATAAAAATCCCAAGGAAAGTCAAAACCACGATCAGTAGATTAACCATTGCAATGCTCTGAACATTTTTTATCACAAATAAATTGATCAGGCCGTAACTGGCAATGGAGCTAATGACGTAAATACCGCCGCCGGTCAGCCCTCACCGCCGGCAGCGAGGGAATATAAATATCGGTGGTAAGTCCTCCAAGCGGAATGAGGATAAAGGCGAGCAGGGTGCTGATGTGTAAATATTCTATTTTTTGGGCTTTCATAACGATGTTTAACTATGTGTAAAAAAGCACGGGATTATCCGTGCGCTGCTTCTGAAACATCTTTCCATTCCTTCCACTGTTGAAGTTTTTCACCATACACCCTTTCTGTTTTGACATAACCCAATTTACCGAGGAATAATCTTAACGGTGGATTTTCACTGTCAATCAGTTTTAAGATTGCAGGAACAGTAGCTTCCGGAGTACCGTAATCATCAGGGCCAAGTCCTTCAATTTTAGTTAGGCTTTCTTTCAGCGGATTATACACATCCAACTGATCGCCAAATACTGCTGAGCTTCCACCAAATTCTGTTTTATAGCCATTTGGTTCGATCAGCGTTACATGGATGCCAAAATCTTTTACCTCACTGGCCAGCGCTTCACTCAATCCTTCCACAGCAAATTTTGTGGCGTTGTAAATGCCTAAAGTAGGAAGGCTCCATACACCAAGTACACTGGAAAGCTGGATGATATGCCCATGTCCCTGTGCTCTGAGGATCGGCAGTGCCGCCTGTGTCACCCATAGTGTTCCGAACAGATTTGCATCGAAAACATCCCGGGCTACTTTTTCACCGATTTCTTCCACTGCACCAAAAACGCCATACCCAGCATTGTTGATCACTACATCAAGCTGACCGAAATGTTCCTTGGCTTTGTTTACGGTAGCAAATACAGCTTCTCTATCGGTAATATCCAGCTGTAACGGTAAAAATTGATCACCATACTTTTCTGATAATGCTGTAAAAGCATTCGCTTTTCTGGAAGTTGCCACCACGTTGTCCCCACGTTGCAACAGTGCTTCTGTCCAAAGTTTTCCAAATCCTGAAGTTGCTCCTGTTATAAAAATTGTCTTTGCCATGTTGTTATTGTTTAAATTATTATTTGTTATTTTGATAAGACAAAGTTATATCCAGAACCAGCCTCTGCTCTACTCCATATCAGCGGAAGAATAGCACAGATTTACGAAAATGTAATTTTGAAACATTTCAACAAGCAAATGCCTAAAATTAGAGACATTGGAAAAGATCAATCATTATAAAAGCATAACCGAACTTCATGAAAAAAGTGGCTTTGAAACTCCCAAGCATCCACTATTGAGCCTGATGACCTGTAAAGAACTTATGACCTATTCGGTCGGAGAAGACAGGTTCACCGGAGACTTTTATATGGTTGCTCTGAAAAAGATCAAATCGGGCTATGTGTTATATGGCAAAACGAAATATGACCACAGTAATGGATCTACCGTTTTTATGAAGCCAAGGCAGATTATTGAGGTCAGTAATGTACAGTTTGCAGAAAAGGGTTTTGTTATATTTTTTCATGAGGATTATCTGGCCGGCCATATTCTGCATGACCAGATCAAAAACTATGGCTATTTTGAGTATGAAATAAATGAAGCCCTGCACCTATCTCCTGCTGAGGAGGCTATCATGTGGGAACTCTATGAAAAAATACGCAAGGAATATGGCGAAAACTCAGATGAATTCAGCCGTGAAATTATACTGTCACATATTGATTCCATCCTAAAATATTCCGACCGCTTTTATAAAAGACAGTTTGTGGATCGAAGTAATAACGTTTCGGGAACCACGCTAAAAAGGTTTCAGACAGTATTACAGAACTATTTTGATAAGAAGCTGCACCTTAAAGAAGGTTTGCCCACCGTAAATTACCTTGCGGGAGAACTTTTTTTATCAAGCAGGTATCTGAGCGACCTTCTTAAACAGGAAACCGGAAAAACCGCTCTCGAACATGTCCATATTTACCTAATCAAAGAGGCGAAAAATCTATTGCTAGGATCGGACAGCAACATTTCTGGCATTGCCTATGATCTGGGATTTGAAAGCCCTTCATATTTTACCCGTTTGTTTAAAAAATTGGTAGGTGTTACACCTGCCCAATTTAAGGAAACCAAGAACTGATTTCATAATTATGGGTGCTGATGTTGATTCGTTTTTCCATGTCTTTTATTTTTAATTTGATACTACAAATTTGGATAATGGAGAACCGGAAAAACCTAAACGGGTTTAAGAAAAATTCTTTTTGCGGATTTCGCTGAGATACTCGGGTGTAAAGCCTAGGTAGGAAGCCACGAGATATTGAGGTACGCGCTGGAGGAATGCAGGCTGATTCTTGAGGAATTGACGGTATAGTTCCTCCCTGGAGTGCTCGTAAAGCAGCTTGACACGCATCTGTGCTGCGGCATACGCTTTCTGGTACACCATGCGAAAATACTTCTCCATGACGGGGTGCTTTTCCAGTAGATCATCGAAGGCATGCTGGCGAATGACCAGTACTTCCGTAGGCTGTACAGCCTGGATATAAAATTCTGTGGCAGTCTGATTTATATACGAGAAAGTCTCTGTCATCCACCAATTTTCAATCGCGAATTCAGTCGTCTGCTGTACACCCTTTTCATTGATAAAAAATTTTCGTAATATTCCATCCAGTACAAAATAACTTGCTTTGCAGATCTGCCCTTCGGTCAGTACGTTTTCTTTCTTCTTAAGTCTCTGCCGCTCAAAATATCCGGTTATATCAACAAATTCATCATCGGAAATTTTTATAAATTTATCCAGGTGTTTTTTGAACTGTTCAAGCATTATTTTACGTCTGTTTCATTATCTTTAGTTCCATTAAGATAATAAAAAATAAGATAACCTCCGCATCTCGGTTGGCCAATAAAGGGTTTAACAGTTATAAATCAAGAAAAAATGTTTACAGTAGAACAAATTAAAACAGCGCATAGCCAAGTAAAATCAGGGGCAGACTTTCCTGTGTATATTCGGGAAATCAAAAAATTAGGTGTTGCCGCTTACGACGTTTTTGTTGCGGATGGCCATAGCGATTATTATGGGCCTAATGACCACAAAGCCAGCTCACCAGCTAATCATGATCCATTGACCATTGGTGAACCTGTTAATGTAGAACAGTTCAAAAAAGGTTTAAAAGAGCATCAACAGGGCAAAACAGATTACCCCACTTTTATGGCGATGTGCGCAGCATGTGGTATAAAAAAATGGACTGTCTTTCTTGACAAGATGCGCTGTATATATTACGATAAGGCTGGAAACGAAATTCTGTCAGAAGAAATACCGCAGTAACACGATCCGCAATCGAGCAAATACACATTGAAGTTAAATTAAACACAAGAAAGAAAATGAGTCAATACTTTTGGATTGCTATACCTGCGGAGCTGTTTTTTCAGTATTGCGGAGAAACGATGGAAAAACATGGTGCGCACGCCTATATTGAGAAGATAAACCGTCGTTCAGGCCGGCGGAATTATGTCAAATATAACAAGGAAAATGAGTCGGCGTTCCTGGAAAGCTTTTCATCAGCGGATTATCATGGTTTTTATCTGTCCACCTATCCTTTTTCAGATCAGGAAACCAGCGTAGATTCAGGTGTCTTCTATGACTCGCCTGTAGCCGAATATACCATTGCAGGAAGCGGTGGTTTTGAAACGGACCGGACAAGAGAAATCATCCACTTACGGCAGATCATGAAACAAGCGGACAAATCTGCAAAAGCTTTTTTTGCAGCCTTACAGCGCAACCTCAAAAAGATCCCCGATCTACGCGATACCCTGAGGAGTGGTAACAAAAACCATTTTTACCTGCCGACATCAAAAAGTATTATTCCCCAAAACGCGCATAGCCAGCTTATAACACTACCCTGGGAAGAACACTGCCTGAGCAAAGACCTTGTCTACCTACAGCAATGATTAAGATCAACTGGGCTGTCAATCTTGGCCAATGAATACGATAAATTATCTGCTTTAAATTCAATAGTTTCCATAGAGGCCCAAAACCCGTCATAAAAATCTTACAATACGGATTTACAGATATATCCTTATAAATAATTTATTGTAGTAAATCTTGTTTAGATTTGTGCCAATCACATTTTCATTTTGTGAGTTCCAAAAATTTATTGGAATATCAAGAGTTATCTCCTGTTAAGATTTACTTAACATCTAAAGGAATCCTTCTTTTTTATTTGTGACATTTTAGTCATGAGCTTGCATCCTTAAAGAATCTTTAGGGAGAGCTTTGTTACACCTGTTCCGATCGGTGTGGGTAAGCTTTATTTTCTGTCGGGACAATTTATTTATGATATGAGAAACTATTTTGAACGTAAATTTGTGATTTCAGGGATTTTCATCACTGTTATCCTGGTCTTTGTCATTCGACTTTTTTACATGCAGGTTATCGATAAATCGTATTGGATGTCTGCGAATAATAATGTACTACGGCGGGAAATGATCTACCCGGGTAGAGGTGTTATCTATGATCGTAATGGTAAGGTTCTGGTACGAAATACATCCGTGTATGACCTGATGGTGGTGCCCCGCGAAATGAAAAATATAGACACAGCTCTTTTGTGCCAGCTCATTGATATTGATGTAGCGGGATACCATACACGCATAGCCCAAGCAAAAAAGTTTTCGCCCTATCGCGCCTCTATTTTTGAAAAACAATTATCCGTCAAAACCTATGCGAAGTTGCAGGAGCACCTGTATGAATTGCCGGGATTCTATGTGCAACATCGTACGGTACGGAAATACCCTGCTCCTGTCGCCCCTCAACTGCTCGGATTTATCCAGGAAGTGAACGAACGTGACATCGCACGGTCCAAAGGTTTCTATCGTTCCGGTGATTACATCGGTGCCACGGGAATAGAGCGTTCGTATGAAACACTTCTCAGGGGCAAACGTGGGATCACCAATACATTGGTTGATGTACTAAACCGTCCAAAAGGCTCCTTCATGGATGGCAAATATGATACCTTGGCGGTTTCTGGAGAGGGCCTTATCGCAACTATTGACCGCGACCTACAGCAACTGGCAGAAAAGCTGATGAGTAGAAAAAAAGGTGCTGTAGTCGCCATAGAACCTGCTACAGGTGAAATACTCACCTATGTAAGCGCCCCCTCCTATGACCCCAATATGATGGTGGGCAGGGAAAGAGGTAATAATTACGCAAAGCTACTAAAGGATCAGAATCAGCCTTTATTTAACCGTCCGATTCAGGCCTATTACCCTCCGGGTTCGGCTTTTAAAGTGGTTGCAGCCTTAACCGCCCAACAGGCCGGTGTGATCGACCAACACACTATTTTCAACTGCCCCGGAGGATACCGCTACGGTAAAGGAAATGCCGTCATGCGGTGTGAGCACGTAGACGGCCCGACAGACCTCGTTAAATCTATTCAGCGCTCCTGTAATACCTATTACGGTCACACATTTGCTAAAATGATTGATTCAAGAGGAATGCCAGCACCCGAGGCCTACGAATTATGGCGGGAGGCATTGGGAAAATTTGGATTAGGCCATAAGCTTGGAATCGATCTACCCGGCGAGAAAACTGGACTTGTACCAACGTCCGAATTCTATACCAGGCGATTTGGAAGCCCCAAATGGCAATCGGGCTATAATATATCGCTTTCAATCGGCCAAGGCGAGCTTGGTATTACACCGCTGCAGATGGCCAATATAATGGCAATTGTTGCCAACCGTGGTTTCTATTATCGTCCGCATCTCGTCAAAGGAATAGGAGAACAAAAAATAATCAAGGAAGAATTTAAAGAACGGATGGATGCTGGCGTGGAAGAAAAATATTATGAGCCGGTCATCGAAGGGATGAGCCGCGTCGTCAATCTGCCGGGAGGAACCGGATATCGGCTACGTATCCCAGGTATTGAAATATGTGGCAAGACAGGCACAGCACAGAACCCACATGGGGAGAACCATGCGGTATTTTTTGCATTCGCTCCGAGACATAACCCCAAAATTGCCATAGCTGTTTTTGTTGAAAACGCTGGATACGGAGGTACATGGGCGGGCCCTATCGCCAATATGTTAATCGAGAAATATATCAATGATACGATTTCCCTGCCCAAAGATGTACAGGACCGTATTTATAATGCTGATTTTTTAACGTCTGAAACAGAAGATAAGTTGACCTCCTAAACGTAAAACATTGTACGAAAAAGGCAAGTATTAGGCGCGCGATCCTGCGCGCCTTAATTATCCCACTCATCATTTCCGTTTGCCCAATTTAGCCAGTAGCCTAAACTTTTAATATGCAGAGCATTTTGCTTTTTCTGCTGAAAATTACCTTATTTTTTCCAATTTGTCCATTGTCTTCGATGCATCTCCAAAAGATATTTGCAGGATGACTACTGCAACAAAATGGAATAATGTATTCCTGCTTTCATCTTCCCAAGCGCTCTACCAAACCTGCTCATTTATCGGAGCTACCTTATCGGCTCTCGTCGGCTTGCAGCTTGCACCAAGTGAAAGCCTAGCAACCTTGCCGGCTTCCGTGGTTTCCCTCGGAACCGCTGCCATGATGATACCTGCTTCGCTGATTATGAAAAAAATTGGACAGCGAAAGACATTTATGTTAGGTACCTTTTTTGGCATCGCAGCAGGCCTCCTTTCATTTTATGGCATTACAGCAAAATCGTTCGGTGCCTTTGTGATGGGAACCATGCTCATCGGATGCTACCAGGGTTTCGCCCAATATTACCGCTTTGCTGCCGCTGATTCGGTACCGACACAAAGCAAAGGAAAAGCTATTTCGATCGTTATGGCAGCTGGCGTGGCCGCAGCCATTATAGGGCCCAACCTAGCACGCTATACGCAACATATTGGAAGTGCAACATTCGCCTATTCTTTTCTTTCTGTCACAGTATTGAGTTTAATCGCATTTTTTGTCACCTACTCCTTAAAGCTTGATGAACGAAAAAAGTTACTTGAGTTGGAATCAACCAAGTCTCCGGGAAGACCATTAAAGGAAATTATCAGTAAAAGAAATACGGTAACTGCGCTAATATCATCAACTGTCGGTTATTCGGTTATGACGATGATTATGACGGCCACCCCTATTGCCATGCAGCATTGCGGTCATTCGGATAGTGCTTCGGCAACAGTCATTCAGTGGCACCTGTTAGGTATGTTTGTACCCTCATTCTTCACTGGAACACTGATCAAAAAATACGGTGTCCATACAGTCATACTTATGGGGATTATTATACTGCTTATTCACCTAACATTTGCATTGACAGGAACAGATTTTATGCATTTTATCTCCGGACTAATCTTTCTCGGCATCGGCTGGAACTTTATGTATATTGGCGGCTCCACCCTGCTTACTCAGGTTTACAGTCTGGAAGAGAAAGAAAAGACACAGGCATTTCATGATTTCCTTGTATTTGCGGTCATGAGCGCTTCTAGTTTCTCGGCTGGAGGGATCCTCAGGTATTGGGGCTGGCAGGGTGTAAATATTGCTGTGGTTCCCTTCCTTATCATTGCTTTACTTGTCATAGTGATTTATGGCAAAAATAGACAACAGCATTTGAGTACAGTTATCAAGTAAAAAGGATCTTTACAGATCCTTTTTACTTGATATATTCCTCGTTAATTTATTTGCCACAGCATTGGCTGCAGCAACAGCACCTTCCATATAGCCCGGATAATCGTTCGCAGTTTCTGTAGCAGCAAAATAAAGCTTCCCATCCATATAAGCCTGCTGCAACAAGGGATGACCGTTGTTTTGGTGTGGACGCGTTATAATGGGACTACCATCAAGTATAAACTCGTCCGTCCATACTTTATCATAGAATGCCGTTGGAGTTGTAGCCTCTACACTCAAAAGAGACTTTAGTTCATGCAGAACTTGTTCCTTTCGAGCTGCCGACGACAAGTATGCTGAACCCGGATTCAAAAATCCCGTAAACCCAAATTTGTCCTCTTCATAATTCGTATGATCGTACATCTCACTGATAATACCAGTATGACTATAAACCATTCCTGAAAAACCGTTTTTTCGCCAAAATGGAGTTTCGTATTCGAGCGTAAATTTGACGGAACCGCCCATCCAGGTCTGAACAGCGGGCAAAAGCGTATTGATTGCTGCAGGTAGATCTGGCGTAAAAATAATCTGTTTTGAAATCAGTTGCGGAGGCATGCAAATTATCACCTTCGCTGCTTCGAAAATTATACCATTGGAAGTTTCTAACTGAATCTGTGATCCGTCGTTGCGGATATGGGTAAGCTTCGTATTCAAAAAGAACGTATCCGCCGGTATTTCTTTTACTAACGAATCTATAAGCGTTTGTGTTCCGCCAGCCAATCTGTAGGAGTTTTGATCCGATTCGGGCACAAAAAAACGTTGTGGAGGATCATTCGGATCTGTTTGAAATAAGGAAATACCTTTTGCGTACTGAGGGTACTTGATTAATCCCAATTCTTCAATCAACGCATTTAATTGCCTATGCATATCATAAAACCAGGTCGCTCCCAGCTCTAATGGAGTACCCAGAACTCCCCTGGTTGTCTGGATACGTCCACCCAATCTGGAGGATGCCTCAAATACGGAAGTACGAATATTATTCTTTGCCAAAAAATAAGCTAATGAGAGACCGCTCAAACCGCCGCCCACAATGACTATCTTTTCGTTAGATCTTTTTTCCATGATCGTTCTCTAAAATTTTAAATAACGAAATTCATCTTTTGCAATCTTGTTTTTATGGCACAAATAGGAAAATTAATGGTACATTTCAGCAAATAAAGACTTTCAATACAAAAAGTAGCTGATCAGTACATAAGTTTGTAGAGGTATAAATTCAATACATAAGAGTGAAGAAAAGGATATGGCCAAAGAAAGAAAACATATAATTACCGAATATCACCTCAATCGTCATCAGCCAGACAAACCCCAAGTGGCAATTATTGATCTTAAAAGCCATTTAATTGAAAACCATTGTCAGGTTAATAAGCCGCACATCCACAGCTTTTACCAAATTATCTGGTTTAAAAAAGGCAAAGGAACACACGCGATTGATTTCAACAAATACGAGGTCTTCGAAAATGCTATATTTTTTGTTGCTAAAGACCAAGTGCATTATTTTGATGAAAACACGGATTATGAAGGAATACTCATCCATTTCAATGAGGTATTTTTATTTCAAAATGAAAATCCCACAGCTTTTTTCCTCAATTCAAATCTATTTAACAACCTCTATCAGCAACCGACATGCTGTATAGACCAAGGGGGCGCGCAGAAACTGGATGAATACATTGCTCAGATGAAATGTGAATTGGAAGATCAGGAGGATTTCGGAAAAGAACAACTGCTGCGGAATTACTTAAATAATTTCCTGATACAGATACAACGAAAAAAATGTGCATCTGAGCGACATGAAGGACAGCACGCGCAGCTATTTGATGAAAAAAGACTGCAGCTGATCAAATTTATCAACCTAATCACTGAAAACTATAAAAAAGGACTGACAGTAGCAGCGTATGCCAGCCTATTGGGAATTTCGTCACGTAGCTTATCGGATCTTACACAGCACCTTCTTAACAAAACTCCCTCACAAATGATCCAGGAGCGAATCATTGTGGAAGCACAACGCCTGCTGCTCTATTCCCAGCTCAACATTAACCAGATCGGTTACCAAATGGGATTCGATGATGCATCCTATTTTGTAAAATACTTTAAGAAACATACCGGAATTTCACCTTCTGAATTTCGGAAATCGATTGCTTAAATCTACCATTTCTTTTCCATTTTGACCATTGTTTCACCTGTTATGATATCGGAAATTTGATTAACAGATTAAACAAAAATATTATGGCAAAATCGTATTTAGAAATCACATTGAAAGTAAATGATGCGGACAGACGGTCTGCAGCAGGTGTTT
Organism: Sphingobacterium sp. 40-24; assembly: GCF_001899705.1. NCBI lineage: Bacteria > Pseudomonadati > Bacteroidota > Sphingobacteriia > Sphingobacteriales > Sphingobacteriaceae > Sphingobacterium > Sphingobacterium sp. 40-24. The sequence goes on from NZ_MKWH01000044.1 coordinate 78,544, forward strand.
ACAGCACATACAAAGCACCATTTTTGGAAACGATCAAGGGCGCTGTCTCAAAAGAACTTTTAGTCAGGACAGAAGATGTTCAGGTCCTACACGGTTTTGAATCGGTTGAGGACGCTGAAGCATATCTTTCTACAGCCCTTTTTAACAATGACGTTGTCGTTGCGCTGAAACCGTTTCTTCAAGATAATCCTGAAGTACGTATTTACTCCGTCGTATAATACAAGCTCATAGAGATTGCCCTATTTGGGCAATCTTTATTTCTAACATCCCCGCACCGCTCGAGGAGTGCGCAACAACATTCATCATAAATAAAGATAAACATGGCAAGTGCTTATTTAGATATATCATTGACAATTGAAGGATTGGATCGGGCCGGAATTACCGCCGTATTCAATCTTTATAAGGAACCATTTTTAACCACGGTCAAAGGGGCATTATGTAATGAGCTATGGGTACATATCGAAGATGTTCGCATCCTGCATGGGTTTAACAGTCTGGAAGAAGCGCAGGGTTATCTGGTGAGTAAATTATTCAATACAGATTTTATGACTTCCTTAAAACCATACATCATTGGAAATCCCAATATAAAAATATATCAGGTTATTTAAGCCTTTAAAAATTCAAATAATGCATGTTACAAGAAAAAATAAATGCAGATAAATCAATAAGAAAATCAAACAATTGAGTGTATTCTCTAACAAATCAGCGACAACACAATTCAACAAAAATCACGGCCGCACACTGTCAACAAAAATCAGTAGCTTTATTTAGATTACTGACTAGTGCATTTCAACAATGCACTATTTTATCTCTGAATAGCTTTATAACTTAGACAAATGGCAAAATCAATTTTAACAATCACCCTGAATCCATCCGTAGACAAGAGTACCAGTGTACAACATATCGTTCCCGAAAAGAAATTACGTTGTGAAGCACCTGTATATGAGCCTGGTGGCGGAGGAATTAACGTATCTCGGGCCTTGAAAAGACTTGGTTTAGCTTCGACTGCTTTGTTTACATCCGGGGGAAAGACAGGCAGTCTGCTCGAAAACTTATTGAAGCTGGAAGATATTGCTATACATCCTATTCGGGTGAATGGCGAGACCCGCGAAAACTTTATCGTGGTTGACAGCGCAACGAATCAGCAATATCGATTCGGGTTTCCAGGCGAACAAGTTGAATCCAAGGAGCTGGAGGGAATTAGGAATTCAATTGAGGAACTCACCTATATTCCGGATTTTGTCGTTATCAGCGGCAGTATGCCGGCTGGTGTACCGCCCGAGTTTATACGGTCACTGATCAACACGTACAAAACGAAGGGCAGTAAAATAATTATTGATACATCTGGCGATGCACTTCGCCTTGCACTGGATGAAGGAGTCTTTTTAATCAAACCGAATGCCGGCGAGCTCGCTGCTCTTGTGGGAAAAGAGGAATTGGGGCATTCCGATCTGGATATGGCCGCCAAGCAGCTAATTTCGGAGGGAAAAGCAATGCTAATCGTGGTCTCGCTAGGTGCACAGGGCGCTATATTATATTCAAAAACAGAAAAAATCCAGCTACCTTCCCCAGTGGTGAAGGTGCGCAGTACCGTGGGAGCAGGTGACAGTATGGTCGCTGGAATGGTGTCTGTCTTAGCCCAAGAGGGCGATCTAGAGCATGTCCTTCAGATGGGAATCGCCTGCGGTTCGGCTACCACGATGGCGGAAGGAACTGGGCTATTCGCCAAGAAAGATGTCGATAGGCTGTTTTCGGAAATAAAAAAAAGATAAATATTGGGGAATTTGCCTTACAAATAAAGATGTTGCCTTACAAAAAGGCGCACGATCCAGTGCGCCTTTTTGTTCAACTCATTTTTTCCGCTTACCCAATTTAGCCAGTAGCCTACTCGTTGCGAAACTGACCAGGGTACCCAAGGCAGCCGTCAGGGCGGTCTGCAATACATCGCCCAGCGAGATGCTGGCCCAGATGGAACAGATGGTACCGCCGATGGCCGAGATGCGCATATCATTCACTTTCATTCATCGCGCTCCTTTCTACGGTATCTTCGCTTCCATTTTTAACGGACCTATTCTCCCTGGCACCCGCCGAAGGTTCCTTATCGGTAGGCGATACAGCTGCCGACATCGTTTCATCCAGTGCCGACGGATACCTTTCGCCATCGTCCGGATTGTATTTCCCTTCCTGCGGCTCCTTGCCATCTTCTACCTCGGAATGCGACTTAGCCTCATCCAATACGGTTTCCACGATGCCAAGCCCCAAGGCCAGGTAATTTAATACATTCCCTACCTTTCCCGGTAGCTTAACAGGTGCCGCCAACAGCAGCTGCAGCACCTGTCCTATTTTGTTAAAGATTTTTTTCATGATTATTCTATTTAACGGTGTTCACTTGCCCTGTATCGGGCGACGCTCATTCGACATGTACTTCGACGAGTCCCTGCAGCATTAGTTCGGCCACTAGCGGATAGAACTTTTTATAGGCGACGCCCGAGGCTAGCAGACGGTAGTCACCATCTTCCAGTACATACTGATTGCCCACCAGCACACAGCCAGCAGTTTCTTTGTAGCTATTCCCTTTATGGAAATAGACATAGCTAAAATTATGAATATCAAGTATTTCAAGCATACCACGATGCATCTTTGGGTAATCGTCGTAGTAACGGCCATTCATTGCCCCGTCGCGGTTAAAAACCAGCGGGTAATGCCCTACTGGTATAGCGGTCTCGCCCCTTATTTTCACGGGACGCGGAATATTCTCCAGCCCGTAGCAGACAAACTGATTGTTTACGTAGATCTCGGAAAGCGTGCTATGCTTGCCCTGTTTTGTACGAAGTACTTTTATCGTTGATTTCATACGCAAAATTTAAATTAGAAAAGACCGAGGTATTGACTTCTGGAGTACAGGTTTTCGTCACGATCATGTAGGAACAGGTACAGGTGCACCGGTCTATCATGCAGGATGGATGGCAGCTCGATCGTCATTTGGACATCCCTCCGAAGCACCTGTTGTTCATTGATCGCAGCCTGCTCGCCAATAATATCATAAGCACAGAGTATAACCTGATCATCCCATTGGCTATAATCTTTGATGGTAGATTCGGTTACTTTCCAGCTCAGCTGAATCGTATTGGATGTGCGTACACAGGTATTCACCGCGAGCGGAGACAACATGCCGTTGCTGATTTTGGCCAGGGCGGGCACGATCTCAAAATCCGGATATTCACCCTGTATCACATTGGTCAGCGTATGTGACATGGCACGGCCAAAAGCCGCCTGCACCGTGCACTTGCTATGGGCATACCCCTTGAGGATGAGTGGATACAGTGGATTTAAAAACCGGCGTGCCAGTCGAAAGCGCTCCTGCGCAGCCTCCCTACGTGTCGGATCTTTAACCTGCTTTTTAAACTCAGAAATCACCAGCATAATCTTATCGGTTTGTGTTCAAAAATCAGGAGGAGCCTTATGCTCCTCCCGTTCCATTACTCCATCAGCGGCTAAGCCAGGTCAAACTCACCCAAATACGTACTTTTGGATACTTTCTCGGCCTTGCGGTCGGTAAAGAAAATCCAGACATGCCCTTTGCCTCCGAGCAGGTGTGCCGGAATCACGATGTCTATCGTACCGGCGGCACGGGTGGGCGGCGTAGGTGCTGTCATAAATTCATCCTTTTCGGGTGAATAAACCAGGATAATGACCTGATCATCGGCCTTGGTCTTGTACAGGCTGTTCAGGATGGTATCCCAGTAGATAGAAAGAATTCCATTATCCACAGCAGCCTCCATGCCGCCGCCGTTGAGGTAAGAGCCCGTACTGATTTCGATCTTACTGTAATCCAAGCTAAAGTTTGGATAAGTACCGCTTACCGCCTGGGCGATATTGAGCTGCAGCGCCACGTTTGTGGGCGTCATCTTTTCGGTTTTGGACAGCCCAAACCCCACCTGCAGGATCGGCGTGATCGGCATCAGAAATTTTGAGATTTTCAGAAAACGGTCCTGTTGGATCAGCTGTTCTTCGGACATCCCTTTCGTCCGCTTTTTGGGCAAACCTTTGAGGTAGTTGATAGATTTCCAGGACGAGGCGATCACCGCGCCCACTTTACCACTTGCTCTTCCGATTACACCATTGTTGATTGTTGCCATGTTGTTTTATTTAAAAAGTTAAAACCCATAAAGCTTTCATTTATACCGGTATGTACTGCTTTACTTCGACAAACATACCACATCACACAGCCCCTTGTCAATAGCGCAAAACAGGTTGGCGGAGACTCGTCGGCGGTATCCCAGCTTTTGTCGGCGGGCTGTCGGAGGCAATCGGACATATTCCAGAGACGGGGTCGTCTGGTACTTCAAAAACTACGCACTCGAGCAGCAGTCTTAGCCCTTTGCTTCGGACCAGCTCCGTACCTGCTTCGGATCAGCAATAGATCTTGTACAGATACTGAACAGACCTTCACCAGTCTCCAAACAGGAAATTACTGTTCAGCAGTGGTTCAACAGCGGCTGCTCTTTGATTCATCTCCGAAGGCAATACGAAGCAGGCACGAATAGTATAGGGATTTAAGGCATTTGCCGCGGCCATTTTTTATATTCCGTCACATACAGCTGCACCACATCTTTTTTGAGGAAGAGATCCGCATTGCCCTCTTTATAGGTAGCCTTGAGTAGGCCTTTGGCAATACGGCGCTCGATGGTGCGCACACTTTTGCTCAAAAAATAGGCGACTTCCTGGATGGTCATCGTGCCTGTCAGCTTGTGGAGCTCCATATATTGCTGTTCCTGCAGCAGGTCAAGGATACGGTCCAGCTTAGCTTCTAACGGCGTACTTTCGATGCTTGGTTTTAGTTGGAAAGAATAGTGGATTTTTAGGCGAATACCTGTTGCATTGGACACAAAACGAGGATTAATCTCCTGTTGATCAGGAGATCCTTTAACAAAAAACATAAACGGGTAAGGTTAGCTCGACTAACCGCCGAAATCCAGCGCAGCAGCAGACCTGTTGTCTACTGTGCTCGGTCTATCTAAGTTTATAAAATGGGATGATTCAATTGAGCTTTAAAAGGTAATCCCATCCCTCATGCTCTAGGTTATTGACGTTATCCAAAAAATCCTTTAGCTTTTTTTCTTTGCGCATCCATTCAGTTATCTGCAGCAGATTGCTGATCTCCAATTCTGTCATATTCGACTTGAGGCTGTCAAACACTTCCTTGCGGAACTCCAGGTAAGTGGCATTTGGCAATATCGGTTGACGCACGTGCATCATATTTACCCTACAGGTGCTATTGATGCGAAAATACCATTTATCAAGCCCCCTAGCTTCCAGCTCCTGCACGAAGTGATTGGCCTCCAAGCGGGTACCGTTGATCAGAATGACTTCCTTTTTTCTTTTTTGGGAAAAATAAAAAGGAACATCAAACATACGCACAGCATCCGCCCCCAAAGTATTGAGGCTGAATGGCGAATGGCTGTACAGCACATCATAGAGTGATCCGATTACGATAGTCTTATCCAATACATTTGGAGGTGCTATAGTTACCGCTCTATCTGTTGTGTTTTCCTGCGACATGACCTCTTTCCCTAACAAAGCCATCACATTTTCAGTTGTTAACCACCATAATTTGCCGTTACAAAAAACATAGATCACGTAGGCTACACAACCTGTACCAATAAAAGGCATATAATGCAAGAGATAGCTTCTTAACAAGCTGTACGTATCTTCGCTGCGCACCGAAGCGATACAATAGATAATGTAGAGATAAATCGATAAAATCGGTGTAGTTGTAGCAAGAATTGCACAGAAGAGTTGACCTTTGGGTATATTCTTGGTCATGATCCTCCCCTTGCTCATGAGTATCAGATCAGGATACTGCTTCTGCCAATAAGTCCAAAAGGCTTTAAGAAACATCTGCGTGAACAATACCGCAATACCAATCGCAATTGCAAATGCCACTGTCCACATCCAATAGGTCTGTGTCCAAAATCGATTCAGATAGATACCGTGATTTCCGATTAAGTTAAAAAGCATGGAGATGAGTAAACTCTTCACCGTTAGTTTTAATACTTTCATATGCTATGTCAAGCTCTCTTAAATGGCTCAGGTTTATACTGGTTTACAGACCCAATTTACTAAATAAAATCAAATATTAAGCAAAATTCATTCGCTCAAAAGAAGACTTTCCTCCAAAATCGCGGAGGTTAGGACACGGCGGTTGCTAATTTGATCTATTTAAATAAATATTTGCAAAAATACAATTCGAATGAAAGAGAAATTTGACAATGCAGGCGTGGCGCAAAAAGTAGCCATGATTCTCGCTCTGCCAATAGCGGAGCGAGCACTAGAGATGCAACTTCTTAAAGACGATTTTGCAGTCTGGATGGAACACAATTTTAATCTGAAACCCCATCAGGTGCAGCAGCTCTACGATTTTCCACCAGGGTTTCGGAAACAACTTGGCACTGCGATAAGCAATTATCTCATGCAGGGCAACATACTTCAATTTCAAAAAGACGATAAGGGTGATGATGATGATCCAGAATTTAAGGAGCTCATGGTTCACGGCCTCGATGAATGGCAGGATGCTGTGGTGCGGAAGACGTTCACTCCCCTGTTTATTCGGATATCCTACAGAATGACCTAGCACCTGAGCGTTCCCCCGTTATCCAAAAACCATTTCCCCCGATCATTCCGAAATCCTGACCGGGGGGATTATATTGACCTATTTCCCATTATGAAGAAAACATTACAGATTGATCTCGCAAAGGTATTTGGCGAGCCACTCAGTCCAAGAACTGATACGCTCAAACCGCGAATAAGCATGTCGAATGCAGACTATGAACATTACGAAAACCAAAATGGGCAGGCCTGCCTGCAGCAGTTTAATGGTATGCTCGGCTACATCAATATATTGGATCTGCATCTACCGGCCAATATTGTCATTCCTGTACAAGTTACGCGTTCGGATATACATATCTTTTATATCATCACAGAAGATCGTGCCGTTGAGATCATGGATATCCGGAAGCAGATCAGTTACAGCATCTCTTGCAATCGCGGCCGTTACTTCTACTTAACTACAAGCAATTATGAAATCCATGTTCCTGCAGGAAGGTACACCCTCGTTAACTTTTATTTCCGCGGGAGCATTTTTCGCGATGGCAATGAGCGTCCCTTCCAGTTTCTTCACCCCCTGATCCATGCCTATAGACAACAAGATCCCCATGTATGGTGCAGCATCGATTTCCGTGCCGGCACCAGAACTATTTCATTGATGAAAGCCATAGCTTCAAACATCAAGAAAGGCGACCTCGACAGTGAGGTCAATATTCTTTGGGGTATCAAGAAATTGATCCAGCTATCCAAGGAAAAGATCTTTGAAGAATATGACAAGATTTCGGAATCCCAATTAAAATCCAAAGAAGCCCATGCAGCCATTCAGCAGGCTGCAGCCGAGCATGGTCAGGATTTTAAACTGGAAGATATTGCCTGGCAGCTCGGGATCAGTATGGACTATCTGCATCAGCTTATCCAACTTTATTATGGACAGAGTCCCCAAGAGCTGAAAATAGAATTCATGCTGGATCTCGCCAAGAAATATATTGTAGACGGTATGCATACCGATGCCATCGCCTATGAACTCGGCTATGCATCCCCCAGCAGCTTTGCACGCTTTTTTAAAAAGAAAACCGGCATGACCGCAACCGAGTTTTTTAAGCGGTATATCCAAGACGATCGCTAAGCCTGTATATACTACTCTCCAGATTCGGCCAAGTCCGGCTGCTTTTTAGTACCGAAATTTGATTTACAATGTAAGTAAGGAAATGCAAAATACACCAAGAAATATTGCTCCCGATAACTATTCCGTACGAGGGATCACGATCTTTTTAAAATGGATGATTCAATTTATTTTGAGACTTCCACAGATCGTGGTCCATTTTTGCTTGACGCATTGGCGGGATATTGCTGTGACGTTTTATGGCTCATTTATGATGGGCCTTTGGATCTTTGTTGCATACAATAAATTTTCTGATTTCAGTGGCAATATGGATGCAATGCTCCGCCAGCCACTGCCAAGGCCACTAGCCATCGTATTGGCTTATTTGATACCGACAAGTGAGATCATGGCAGCAGTATTGATCGGGATTAAATCGACGCGATTAATTGGCTTGGTGCTATCATCGCTAATGATGCTGGCTTTCACCAGCTATGTGGGGCTAGCTTTGCTTTATGTATGGAGCGACGAGCTACCTTGTAGTTGTGGACTGATTGTTCAGATTAGCTGGAAATCACATTTTATATTAAATATTTACCTCACATTGATCTGCGTTTGGTCCTCTATCATAGAACGTTGGATTCGACTAAGACCTGTTGAACATGATAAATATAGTATTCCATATCGTACAAAAATAGCCAATACTATTCCACGATTGAGCTATAGATCATTTGCAAAGCATATAGACAGCCTTTTCCATGGGCAAAATAAGAGAAAATGACAGCTTACACATCGGAAACGCTGATGCTAGGTTGTCAGCAAGAAGGGCGCGTCTGCCAAAAGACATAAACAGAATAACAAATTTTAATATCACATTTTAAATCGAAGATTATGAACATCTTTAAAATCATCAAAACAAATGTATTGCCTATTCTCGGATTAGGCATAGCAGCAGGATTGACAACAGTATCGTTAATGTCTGCAAACACAATTAAAAAGCAAACTGCAAGCGAAGAATACTGGTTTGAAATGACCGGAGGTCAGCCGGGACAGGAAATTGAACAGCCTGATCCGAATTGTCCAAAACTTGAGAATCCAGATTGTGCTCGTAGATATAAAGATGAGGATACTGAATTTAACTCATTAGGACAACGTGTTGTAATTTCGGGTCACGAGTCAAGTTATACTGACTATCGTACCAAAACCTTGTAAATTCACTGCTTATTAAAAAGAAAGGGTGGCTGTTTCAATTCGAGACAGCCACCCTTTTGATTTAAAGCAAAGTTCTAACTATTGATCAAGCTACTCGCGGAGATTTTGAGCAATGCCCGACAGATCAATCACATTATCTGGGATGGGCAAAATATAATTGGGTGAGTTAGGTTTGATCTGTATAATTTTATCTCCAAGCACTCTCGTCATCGTTATTTCCGCCTTTTCGTTTCGGTTCAGTCTACGTATATCTGAGAAGCGAAGTCCACGATAGAGCAAGCTCTTCCTCCTTTCAAGTAAGACAATATTTAACAGCTCAGCTTGTGTGATACTTTCTTTTAATACCACAATTCGATGATCACGAAGCCTTGATGCCATAAATGTCTGATACATAGATTTCGCTTCATCGAGTTTATTTAATCGCGTCAAGCATTCCATCGCCATAAGATAGACCTCATCAATAGCCAGTCCATTAAACAAGGATAAGGAGCCAGAATAATTACCGATAAAAGCTGCATTCTCTCCCCTAGGAGCAAAAAAAGTCTTCAATCTTAAATCATCGTCTGCATAGGCCCGCATAAGGTTGGTATCGACCAAGGCTTTTGAATCTTTATGGGAGACATAAGACATAATGCTGTGAAAAATCACTTCATCATTAAATTGTACCATCGGATAAGCGATGGAAGTATTTACTTTCGTGTAGTCGATCAATTTAAAAGCTGGCGATACAGACTGGCATAACGCTAAACATTCTCCATATCTCCCCATGATGAGATATAATCTCGCCAAAAGTGCTTGTGCGGCATATTTGCTCGGTCTGGTTTTGACCGATACCGTTGTTGGCAGCAGCTCAATAGCATCCTTTAGGTCTTTTTCCATCTGTGCATAGGTCTGTTCGACCGTGCTTCGCCCCACCTTTTCATTGATGTCACTTTTAAGGCGTAAAGGTAGCCCAAGCCCTGTATTTTCGGCACCTACCGTATACGTATCGCAGTAAATCTGCGAAAGATTAAAATAACCAAAAGCTCTAAAGAATAAGGCTGTTCCTTTTAGACAATACGCTTCATCCTCTTTGCTAGCCAATACTTCCAGCCCATCCAGCACGTTATTGGCGTAGAAGATCTGTTGGTAGGAATTGCTCCACACAATGTCTAGCGAGCCTTCATAGATATCTTTATTCCAGATATAAGTATTACGCTCGATCAAACTTGTAAGACCGTCGTAAACCTCTTTGCTCAAGTAATAATCGTCGGCAGAAAGATGAGCGAGATGAGGCAGTGCTTCGTTCATTGTTTCTGTTCGGTCCATCAAAGCCCTAAAATCCTTCAATGTGCTCGGTATAACAAGTTTCTTGTCCGATTTGACCGATAGAAAATCTTTGGTGCATCCGCCCAGCGTGATGACCAACAATAGTACTATAATTCTTTTCATTATATGTTACAATCCTACGTTAATACCTATAGACCACAATCGGGGTCTTCCCAAATAACTCTCATTTGTCATCGGATCGATCTTGGCGCTGTTGGCCACCCAAAGCTTCCCGACATTATTGACCAGCACAAAAAAAGAAGCATTTTTAAATGACCGGTTTAGCCATGTGTTATTCAATGTACGGAGGTCAATACCCAATCGTACATCTTTCAAAAAGATATAATCGGCTTTTTCGACGAGGACACTTGAGTAGCTATTTAAAATGCTCCATTTGTCCAGATCAGCCACCTTTGGAATAGCTGGAACATCTTTCTCCAGCTCGTCACCAGGTTTTATCCAACGCTTTGTATAATCCTCGTGGCCAAACCAATTTGTCGCCAATGTTGAATAATTAATCGTTGGTCTACGGAGGTAACCACCAAATGCATAAAGCATTGAAAAAGAAAGATCAAAACACTTATATTTCAAGCGATTTATAAGCGACCCTGTATACAAAGGAAGTGCTGAGCCGTGATATTGCAGGTCGTCAAATGTCATCTTGGATCGGATGGCTGTATAATCTTTGCTGATCTCGCCTTTATACCAAAAACGAGGGCTTCCATCTACCGGATCTAAACCCGCCCAGGGGACTGAATATAATGGACTCATGGGCTTGCCCTCCACAGGAACAGCAAATGATGAGGCCAATAAACTACTCGGTGCTGTACCACTGAATTTGATGACCTTATTTCGGTTCCAATTGAAGAGTAGGCTTGGCATCCACTCTATTGCAGCAAAGTTCTTTCGGCCATCTATTCGCAGATCGATCCCTTCGGTATTGAGTGAGGCCGTATTGCCTGTAAAGGAAAAGCGCTGACCGACAAAGAAGCCAGTCGTCGGGTCAAGGGCAGACTCCCCGATCAGATCACGGCCTTTCTTCTGATAATAATCAAAGGAAACACTGACAGTGCGGTTTTTAGTAGCGAGATCCAAACCAATATTGACTGTGCTTACTTTTTCCCAGCGCAGATCTTCATTGGGTGGGGTTTGGATCTGTGCAGTAAGCAACCCCGTCAGTAAGGATGTACCGTAGCTAGCCGTACTGTACCGTGTCAGCGATTTATTTACATTTCCGCTGTAACCAAAGGTCGTCCGTAGCTTGAGGTAGTCGATTATAAAATCCTTTGGCCAAAAGCGCTCCTCCGAAGCCGTCCATGCCAAGCCCGAAGACCAGAGCGGAACAGCACGTTGGTTGGTATTGACACCAAAAAGATTGGATGCATCCTTACGTGCACTAAAGGAAAGCAGATATCGTTGCCTGTATAGATAGCTACCGTTGAAGTAATACGATACAAAACGATCTATACGATCCGTAAAGCCAATTCCTGAGGGAATATTGGATTTTGAACTTGTCGGAAAGCGTGTAAAACGTGTACTGAAATCCATATCCTGATACGTCAATGTTTCGGGATCAAATCCATACACCGTAGACTTATCCCCTACCAGAGTTGTCTGTTTAACTTCCGCTCCCAGTAGGAGATTGATGTTTGACAGTCCGATGGTTGCTGAATAATTCAGTTGCGCCCTTCCCAGATGCGCTTGAGTTTTGTTTCTGGACTTATCCAGTATAGCACCTTCCCGAATTGGAAATAGCAGCTGACCATTATTTTCATAGGCAAAGCTATTGACCAAATTACGCGCATAATAGCTATCGCGGTCATAATTGAAGGTCTGCAGATTGTTTATATTCTGATAGTTATACAAGAGCTGTGCTGTGAGCCCGTATCCTAGCCGTATATTGGAATTAAAACCGGCGATAAACTCATTATGTTCATTGGCAAACAGTCTTTTGTCCATTTCGTCCAATGGACTATAGCCCCAGTCCAAACGGCCAGATTGCTTTTGTGCATCCAAAAATATCCCATTATAATCGTGTATAACAGGCAAATAATTTCCGTTTTCATCTGCAAGGCGGGCATAAGGATAAATGTAATCCGCATAATTCAGCAGTCGGTTGTTTTGGTTACCCAGATTCCAGGATAAGGTCGGATTGAAATCCAGCCATTCCGCAGGTTTGAATGTCGAATTGAACTGCAGCAGTATTCTGCTGTCTTTCTGTCTGTCAGCCGAAGTGTTGGCTTTGTTCCAAGTCAGGGAAAGTAAATTTGCTGCCTTTGCATTCCCATTGCTGATCTGAGCATTGTACTGCTGTTTATACCCTGTACCGAAGTAATAACGATCGAGATCCTTTCGGACATCCTGCTGTGCCAGTTCTGCGATCTGATTTGACACTTCCTCTGCGCTCAGCAACCCTTTATCCCGTTTGAGCAGCAATTCAACTACTGGCGTAAACTTCCGGTAACCCGCATTTGCTTTTTGGGCGTTATAGTAGCCATTATCATAGAGGTACTGTTCAAAGCCGATAAAATCGCTGCTATTTAGCAAGAATTTAGAATAATAGCGTTCCGGAGCAGCTTCCCATGTATTATTCAGGCTGAGGTTCACCTTGGTGCCTTCGTTCAGTTTTGCCGATTTGGACGTAATGACCAAAACGCCATTTCCCGCACGTGCACCCCATATAGAAGAAGCTGCTGCATCTTTCAAAAAAGTAATGGATTCAAGTACGTTCGGATCAAGTGCCGTGATGTCACCTTCAAACGGAGCACCATCCAAAATGATTAAAGGTGTATTGTCGGACTTGATCGTTGCATATCCGCGCAGCATCAGTGCATTTCGGCCCGATAATCGCGAATCGATGGTTAAGCCACTTACGGTGCCTTCCAGCCGGTCTACCAATCCTTCCGAAGGTCTACGGTTGAGTTCTTTGTTTGTCAGGAATGAAAAAGATCCAGTGGCGCGTTCTTTTGGAATTGCTTGATAACCCGTCTGTACCACGGCCTCTTCCAGTTCCTGTACGTTTGACTCCAATTCCACCGTATATTCGCCATGTCTGTCAAACTGCACAGTTTTAGGCGCATAACTGAGGTGGCTAAAGCGTAGCGATATCGGGTAAGTAGTCTTATTGATATGGCCTTTTCCATCCCGATCTGTCTTTGTCACAATGGTAGGCTCCGATAGCGAATTTAAAGATGCACCAGCAATAGGTTTTTGATCAGCTTTACTCAGCAATTGAATGTGCAAAGCATTCGATCCCTGTGCGAACGAATTGATATAGCTTATCATAATAAGGATAAATGCGATCCATCTATTCATGGCGACCTCCTTTCGCAATATCACCTAATACAAATACTTCCATAGACAAGGTTTCCAATGTTGCTCGATATCCTTGCGGTACCAAGAATGCATTGATACTGTTCAGATCATTTGGCCAATCATCCGGGATTTTTATTGGTTTTTTAAATTCGTCGGTTTTGTTTATCCATGGTATTCCCATTTCAGTCTGCTCACTCGCATTATCAAGCCTATCGACCAATTGATACATGGGGAGTTCATTTATTAACTTCTTAGGAATTTTCAAGTTCTGAGGCGATGCATCTTTTCGAATCACATAAGCTTTACGGCTACGCTGTTCAATACGGCCTTCCATACCATATTTTTGTCCGAAGAAGGTGTTGAGCTCTTGAAGTAAATCTTTAGCCAGTTCACTTTTATTCGTAGAAGCAGAATAAAACTGTATGGCATACAGATGTGCAGTGCTGTCGGCGAAGTATTGATCTGTACTTACATTTAAAAGCTTATCGCGCCATTTTGTTTCTAATAGAAACCAATTGCCCTTCCGCAGATCAGGGCGGGCGATGGCAATGGCCGATTTATAGATATCTATTGGCCCCGCATTGGTTGTTCCAAAAAAGCTGGGTTTACCATCCTTTCCGATCTGATAGTTTGTCTGGGCAAGGACATCCTGTAGGTAGCCTGTTATCGTAAAGGAACGTTGCAATTGGGGCGCACGAAAGATCAAAGGATCATTCAAAAAATTGTCCTTTAAGTCGAAAGACACACGATCTTGCCGTATTCTTGTGGGCGCAATTCCTTCATTTAACAGTTTGGCTATATTTTCATCGGTCACTTCGGTTGCCTGCGTCGTAGCGACCACCTTACCCTCACTGATCCAGATGTAATAAGGAATCCAAGTATAGGGGAAGTATTGAAATAGCGTCGCCCTGGTGTCGATAAAGGACGTCAGCGTATACCCATTGTCTTTCAGATACTGAGGCGCCCTATCCTGCTGTAATGTGGCCAGCAAAAATGTAACGTCGGAATAAGTATGTTGTAATTTTTGAATCTTTGGCAAACCCTCTAGGCAGCTTTTACAGGTGGTGGCCCAGCAATCTATCAAGATCAGCTTTTTGCCTTTATACTCTTTGAGTTGGACATTTTGCTTACCCTCAGGATGGTTTGATACGGGCAGCATCGCGTTCCATAGTTCATCAGGTATTGTGTCGCCTACATATAGTCGATTAATTTTGGTGAGCCCATCGGCCCCGCTGTCCTTGCGGGGCGTCTGAGCTGATAAACTAAACATAAAAACTAAGAGGAACACGATTACAAGTAATGTAATCTGTATAACTGGAATATTGACTACCTTATCCAATAAGGCAGTGGATAGATTAGATCTTTTTATCATCTGCTTATGGATTAGGTATTATTCAGTAATTCTATTAAAGAAATTATGGATCCTTTGCTTAGCTTCCAGATCGGCCGTTATGGCTTCGGCAGGCTCTGCAAAGTCAAATGGCACCGCATCAATTTCGATCTTGCGGAAGTGCACCAGGAAATAAGCCATCAGCACACGGCACACTTTCATTAAAAAGGTATGCATCTGCTTCACGTCAGCAGCATCTTCCTGAGCTGCACACTTTCTATAGTTCTCGAAGAGTTCCCATAGGCTTTCCTGACAGTCGTTAATGGTATGTTGGGACCAGAACTCCCGAATGGTATTTAATGGATCGTATCCATTGTCGTATATTTCATAACATGCTAGCTCAAAGCGTAGCATGTTGTTTGATTTTTGGTTCATTTTTGAGGCATTAAAATGATCAGCATTGCCCAAATAAGAGCAATACCTCTCCTATCCCGCGCGCGCGTGCTCGCTCAGGTTCATAAAATAGTTTGAAAAAATGTTCCGAGTTAGTTGTCTAATAATTGGTTACACAGCTGATGATATAGATACACTGACAAGCTTCGGATTTGGTCATAAAGACTCTTACTCCTAAAAAATTAAGGGGGAATTGAATTGTTCGGATGTTTGTTTTTAATAATCATAACTCACCATTAACGATATTTGATGAGTCTCTTAAATAATAAAAGCGTGGGCTACTACCCTGCTTTATTCCCTGGGTCTCACTCCTTCGAACTTAGCAGACGATAGTACCCACGCCTTTACCGATGCTAAATATAGCAATAAAGGCATATGGGTGCAACCTATCGCTCTCGTGTTCGATTAAATTGTGAGACTTGGGAAACGAGACTCTTAAATTACACTAATAGACTTAAAAGTTTATAAGTCAGTAAAATATTATAACAAATATAGGTAATAAAATTGACAAAAAAAGTAAATTAATGATAATTATTAGCGTAAATTATTATCGGTATTTGCCTAATGGCAGAACCAATTAAAACTTACAGTGAAGCTTTAGCCGATAGGCTGCGTGATATTATGAAGATTTTAGGCATGACTGTGTCTGGATTCGCTGAATTTATTGGAAGAGATTCTTCACATATTTATGGAATTTTAAATCTTACTAGACCATTTAGCGATTCTTTTGCAGTCCATATTGGCATTAAACTCGGAATTAATGGAGCAAAAGTATTAAATCTAAATATTGATATCCCACAAACTGTTTCTAAGGCAGAAACAGTTGTTACTTTTAAAAAAGAATATAAAAATGTTCCTGAATATTTCTTAAGCACAAAAACTGATAGAAGCATTGATTCCTTTATATTAGAAGTTCTTGTTAAATCGAATTTTCTTAAAACTCCACGTTATTTAAATGAAATAGAGTTATTCGTTAAATCGAAATACAATAAGACATTTATCGGAGATCAACTTTCTAAAGCGCTTAGATATTCTGTAAAAAAAGGAGTCTTAGCAAGTGAAAAAAGACCGATTAGGTTAACGAATGGTAACTTTGGGAAAAGACAGGTAGATGTTTATTGGCTTAGTTGGTTGTTACGGAAAAAAATAGAATGAAAGCTTAATGAAAAATAGATCTTTTAAATTCGAAGATTTTGGTATCGCACCTGATCGAAATAAAATTATTAATTACGCGGTTATTATTGAGTTTCAAATTAGGAATTTGATTCGTATATCCCTAGGCCTTTTTGAAGAGGAAAGAGTCAAATCATTTGGTAATTCCAGCCAGTCACTCTCCTTCAATCAAATTGTAACACTTTTCATCGATTTAGGCGGATTGTCAAAAGATCAAGGAAATCTTTTTATCAAATTTGCAGAGATTAGAAATAAGTTTGCCCATTCACTAGAATGCTATTCTTTGTCCATTTTATTTAGCAAGTTTGCACCTGATATTTTAAAATATTTGGAAAACAGATACAAACTTAAATTAGATTACGAGGATAATAACAATTGCTGGATATTGATTGAGTCTCAATTAAAAGATATTGAAGAAGTTCTGAATTCTATATTAAACAAAATGATTTCAAATACATTTAGTATAACTGTTAGACATACAAATTCTAAGTTAATGGAATTATCTAAGGAACTGCTGGAGGATACAGACTTTCTTAACAGTATACAAGGAAAAGACAAAAGTGAATTGATAAGAAATTTTTTCATTTATGTTTCCTCTGTACATGAAGATGGAAAGAATGACATTGATGAATCCACTATTCTAAGATATAATAAGCTCGTTTGACCCATTAGATATAGTTAGATAGTGAAAAACACGCCTCATTTACTCAAAGATCTTTTCAGCAAACAGACCCTTAAAAACCCATATTCCATAACATAGATAAGAGCTATAAATAGCCCCTTCCTTCAAGTGTTATCTCAAATATGCATGAGATTTTAGCATATGTCTCCGTTTTTATTTTGACGAAATAATTAAAAAACATCAGGATATATTTGTCATTTCTTGCTATATTTCCTAAAAGCTGATATTGTCTGAAAGATACCATATCCCATAAAGATAATACCAATTAGCCTGGCTATATCAGTTAGGAAATTTGCATTTTCGGCATATCCGTCTAATTGTAGCTTGGGGTAAGTAGCGATGTACCGAATGTAGTCTGCAGGCCAGTTTAAATCACAAAAAGCAAAGATGCGTAATGAAGCTTGATACCCGACAAAAGATATCATACCCGCAATTAAAGTAAAGAATACGCCTAATAACCAATTTCTTCCATGCCAATTGGAAACCTCGTTTAATAATAATAACATCCTGTCGGCTTCATTACTTTTAGTCCGACGTAAGTAATTTAGCTCTAAAGCTCGATACTCGACGGATTTATCAGTATCGCCATTGCGCTCAGCTAGCAATCTGAATTGATTGTAAGCAAACTTGGCATTTATGTTAAAATCTCTTTCGTCATCTAGACAAGGTAATATTTTAAGGTTTTCGGAGTAGTTAGCTAATCTTATAGGATAATGAAATAGCTTCATCCCTAATATATTTGTATTGATAAAATGTATATGGCTGAACGTGTTAAGGTCAAAAAAATGGAAGTTGATATTGTCTAGAATAGAATCTTTTGCCGTTAAATAATTCGTATCACTATTGGCTTTTATAAAGTTTGGTGAAGCAGTTTTTGAATCTATAAAATTGATCTTACCATGATTAACGAATGTTTCAAATTCTAAAGAATTGATTCCGGACCTTTTAACAGTGATATTAGAAAAATTTGTACCCAAAAAGTTCAAATTAACATTGATAAGTTCAATAAGTATATCACCAGAATTTTTATCTTCTATACTCACAATGGTTGGTGTAATATGTATATCCTTGTAGACAGAAGATATTAAAAATGGTTTGTCGAATTTACACTCTTCAACGTAAAGCTTAAGTGGCCTGGGAATTTCAAGGCTTATCTTTTTAATCGTTGTGCAGCTATTTAGATATATCTCTCCTATTATATTATCTTCAAAATAATCGTCATCCCCACGCTCTAAATAATTTGTAAATTGACTTATGCCGCAACCAGTGAGCTCCAACTTACCAATTGGTGATTCATACAATCCATCAAATTGAATAGTGTTTATATCATTGAAAGTAACTTTATCAAATCCGTTATTATCCCTGATAATGAAAGCTAATTTTCTAGTTTCGTTAATTAGGAAATTCTTTAATACATTATTTTTTACTTCAACTTCAATATCACGGTCAAAAACTGAAATATTCGTACTTTTAATATTATTATCCTGGAGATATATGTATATTTCCTCTAGATTTTCTCCGCTCCCCCCTTCCCTGTTGAAAATTTTAAGCTCCTTAGTATTTAAACCGTAGCAATTAAAACGAGTAAATCTACAATAGGAATTTAGTGATATGAAAACATTAACGGTATTTAGATAGATCTGCTCAATTTGTGATCCCCTTCCAAATGACAAGACATTCTCAAACTTCGTATTTCTAATATCTAGAGAAAGTATGTTGCAATGGTCCAATCTGAAATAAAGATTAAATGTACAATTTTCAATAATCAGTACATCACATGTTAAATTGTATATTCTTGCTTTTTGGCCAAAGTCAAGATCTTTTATAATAACTGTTTTTCGATGACTACTATCTAATTCAAAAAGTTTCCTTGGGGATTCGCTTGATACTATAAAGGGTTCATGAGTTTCTTCTGGCATCTTTAATCTTTTTCAGTATTGAGATATTTTTTTCACGATTTTAGCTGGGGATGTTATATTCAAATTTGCCCCACTCAGATTTTAACTCGTCATTTGATGGTAATTCGTTTGGTTTGTTAAAGTCCCATTTATTTAATACCCTCGCAATAAAATTGTCTGCAGTTTCTAAATCATAAAAAGTTGCCACAACCTTAGCTTTATGCTTATAAGTACCAAACTTAAACTTAGACGCTTCGATTGTTCTGTGTTTAAGCGAATACAACACTTTGATTTCTTTCATTGGAATATAGGTTTGTTTGTCGAAGTTAATTAAAATGCTTGAGACTGTAAAATCAAACCTTACATCCAATTTTGTTGATAGGATGTGGAAATTAAAATGTCAAATCATCGATATCAATTCACCATTTGCCGGACGCTACAATCCTTATCACAAATGAGCAAGATTTTACTTTTTTAAACAGCCTAAAATATTTGTTTCTTAAATCTATTGAGCCAAATATGGTTTCCCGTAAAAGATTGAAAATTATACATTGTAATTTCAAGTAGATTAATTGAAAACGCTATATCAGGGAATATCATGGGAAAAACTAAAAATAACACTTAAAACATTTATATTTCAAATTACAATTATTATATTGCATTAACATATTATTAAACCATAAAATCTTTTTTTAATCTTGATACAATCGATTTTAAAACGATAAATTATGGACTAGCCATTTATTTGAAAATGAAATTCCTTCATACCGCAGACTGGCATATTGGCCAGTTATTTCACGAATATGACCGCAGCTATGAGCATCAGCAATTCTTAGATTGGCTGGTAGAGATATTGCATCGTGAAAAAATTGACGTGCTGCTTATTAGCGGAGACGTGTTTGATATATCAAATCCATCAGCTCAGTCGATCCGAATGTTTTATACCTTCTTGAATCAAGCTATTTCTAAAACCCCAGATCTACAAATTATTATTACCGCTGGAAATCATGATTCTGCATCACGCCTTGAGGCACCAAAACCTTTACTCCTGTCTTCGAAAATTCATATTGTTGGATTGGTTGAGAAAGATGCGAAGGGAAAAATCGATTATGAAAAATTGATTGTACCAATATATGATCAGGCTGGAAGGATCAAGATATATTGCCTCGCCGTACCATTCCTCCGTATGGGAGATTACCCAGCTATACCTGACTGCTCAAACCCCTATACAGAAGGTGTAACTGCACTTTATAAAGAGTTATTTGACTATGCGCAAGAAAAAATTAAGGATGATCAAATCATAATAGCTATGGGGCATTTACATACGCACAATGCTGAAATAACTGAGCTAGATAAAACAGAAAGGCTGATCATGGGCGGTGTTGAATGTATTCCGGCGACTGCTTTTCATGAGGATGTAAAATACGTTGCTCTTGGACATATTCATAAGGCGCAAAAAATTGGTGGCAAAGATCATGTGCGTTATTCTGGCAGTCCCCTGCCTATGTCTTTCTCAGAGATTAATTACAAGCACCAAGTCGTCGTCTTTGATCTCGACGACGAAATGCATAATCTTAGATCGATCGATATACCACTATTTGTAC
Organism: Sphingobacterium sp. 40-24; assembly: GCF_001899705.1. Classification (NCBI taxonomy): domain Bacteria; kingdom Pseudomonadati; phylum Bacteroidota; class Sphingobacteriia; order Sphingobacteriales; family Sphingobacteriaceae; genus Sphingobacterium; species Sphingobacterium sp. 40-24. The sequence goes on from NZ_MKWH01000044.1 coordinate 99,224, forward strand.
CGCTGCTGAGAGTTCCGTTGAAACACCAACCTTTACATGATGTCATCGCTTTGCTTGAACAACTACCTACTTCTGATGAAGCTGACAAAGCTACAATACCTTATCTTGAAGTTCGTGTATTTTTAGAAGGTCCTGAGCCAGCATTGCGCCATAAGGTAGAGGTGGCATTACAGCAAAAAAAAGTGAGACTTGCGAAAATTGATGTGAAGTATCCTGACTCGAAAACGGAGGAACATCAATTAATTGCTCCAGAGCAGTTGCAAGAATTACAGCCGATTGATGTATTTGGAAAAATATATCAAACTAGATATAACAGTACCGTACCCGAAGATATCCTAAATCTTTTTCAACAAGTAGTGGAAGAAGTCAATCAAACAGCCGAGTAGAATGAAGATTTTAGCCATAAGAATTAAGAACCTAGCTTCCCTAGAGGGAGTTACAGAAATTGACTTTACTTCCGAGCCATTATCATCCGCTGGCATATTTGCCATTACGGGAGCTACTGGCGCTGGAAAATCTACGATATTAGATGCCTTGTGCCTTGCTCTTTACGGAAAAACACCGCGGTACTTACAAGCGAAAGAAATAGGTATAGAAATTAAAGATGTTGAAGGCAGCACGCTCAATCAAGGTGATGTACGAAGCATTTTGCGTGATGGTACAGCGGATGGCTTTGCTCAAGTAGATTTTGTTGGTATTGATGAACAATATCATCGTGCTACCTGGAGCGTAAGGCGTGCGAGAAATAAAGCGGATGGTAGCATGCAATCTGATTCCGTGACCCTGAAAAATATAACTACGAATACCGATTTTCCAGCAAAAAAAGCTGAAACGTTAAATGAAATTGCAAGGTTGGTAGGTTTAAATTTTGATCAGTTTACCCGGTCTGTGTTACTAGCTCAAGGCGATTTTACAGCTTTTATGAAGGCTGACAAAGGTGAAAAAGCTTCTCTGCTTGAAAAGTTGACTGGCACTTATATTTATTCAGAAATATCGAAAAAAATCTATGAAAAATTCAGAGCGGAAGAAATGCTGTTGCGTGACCTTAATCTTCGTAAAGAAGGAATTATCACACTGAGCGAAGAAGAACTGAAGGCGCTCTCGGATGAACAGGACATACTGGAAATCGAGATCAAAAGTCTAGAAAAAGAGATCGAAATACTAAATGCAGAAATCGGATGGTACGAACAGCTCGCTAAACTACAAATCAATTATGATCTAGCGTACACAGCATTAGATGTTGCAAAGGAGGTTCAAAGCTCTGCCCTGCCAAGCAAACAAAAACTGAAAACTGTTGAGCAAGCACAGCAGACAAAAAGCTGGGCGGATGCATTGAAAAACGCTCAACAGCAGCATGCTGACAAAACAACAGCCCTAGTACAGATCAAAGCAAACATTGTTGTCCTACAGGAGCAAAAAGAAAAGCTTGAAAATGAGCTGGAGGTGGCCGAAACCAATCTTTCAGAAAAAAATAAAGCGCTAACCGATGCCCTTCCCCTACTGGAGCAAGCTAGACGACTTGATACGCTGCTGGCGGAGAAAAAACAACAGGTAGAAAAACTTAAAGAAGAGGCTGATGATTCTGTTGAAGCCAATAATCAACATCAAACCCTACTAAAAGCTAAACAAGAGGAGTTTGCAAACCTTGCTGATCAAATAAAAGATATCACCGACTGGAGAGCAGAAAACAAATACCGCAGCCCGATTGCGGAAAATAAAGAGCTCATCTTGTCGAAACTAAAGGATGCGCAGCAGTTTCTAGAAATAGCGCAACAATCATCCGCTATGTTGACACAAATACAGGATAAATATGATAAAGACGAAGCCGAGAGGTCGACAATAGAGTCTGATTGGAAGCAACAGGCAGACCGCCTGGAAATTATAAAGAAAAGCAATGATTTGCTATCCAAAGAGTTGCAATTAACACCTATCGAAACTTTAGGCTTAGAAAAATCCGAAACAGACAGACAGGTTGAATACACTATAAAAGCACAGGCGCATTGGCAACTGTTTTATGGTGCACTTACGGAATTGGAAGCACTAAACCAGAAACAGGCAAATGATAAGTCTGACCTTCAAACAAAACAGGAATCTTTACAAAATTTAGCCCAGCAGCTGCCGTTGGAAAAGGCACAACGCGATACGGCGCAGCAGCTTTTACAGCAAGCTCGTCTGGCATCGACCGAAAACGTAGAAACATTGCGGGCGGCTTTAGTGGATAACGAGCCTTGCCCTGTTTGCGGAAGCATAAGTCATCCCTATGTGCTTCATAATCCGCAATTGGAAAATGTATTGGTGAAACTGGAAAAATCCTTCGAGGAACATGATCGGAGCTATCACGCGAGCAATGACCTCTATATAGCCCTGGAACAGGAAAGTAAGATGCTACAGCAAAACATTGAGCGCCAAAGTGAAGAAATTGCAGCAAGGCAAGTAGCATTAGTCTCTAAAAAGCAAATTTGGGAACAATTTGATATTGCCGACGAAAGTAAGGCCATAGCCAGTGCTGAAAAAGCAGCCTGGATTGAAACAAAATTTCATGATCTTAAAATCAAACAGGGTGATCTGCAAGCGCAAATACAAGCTTTCACGGAGAAAAAGCAACAAATAGAAGTTGGCAAAACACAAATAGACCAACTTAAAGAAAAGACCGATAGCCTTGCCAATCAACTCAAAGACATCCAAAACCAACTGGCTGTTTACAAAGAACAGCAAAGCAGCCATACGAGAGATCGTGATAAGGCATCACGTGATTTAGACAGTGTTGAACGGCTGCTCTCCTCCTATTTCACCGCTCCAGAATGGATGAAAAATTGGAAAGCTTCACCTCTAGCATTCGTTGAGCGTATTGAAACCTTTGCCCGCGATTGGAAAGAAAAAAGCGAAAGGATGGATCAATATACCCGTCAACATACAGCACTCGAAGCCACGATAAGCCAACTGGAACACCAAGCTAAAAGTCTTGCTTCAGATGTTAGTAAAAAAACGGAAGCTCATGCTGCGGAAAATAAACTGTATCTGGCCTTATTTCAGGAGCGCAATTCGATATTTGTAGGTCAATCTGCAAGCGAAACAGAGACCAAGCTAAAGCAAGCAATAAAGGATGCTCAGCAGCAACTCGAGCAGCTTAAAATAACCAGGGAAAAACTCAATATCAACAGCACCAAAGCCCAAACCCAATGTGATGAATTGGCCGCTTCAATAACAGCTTTACAAGCCGACGCTCAAAAATCATTGGAAAAAATGCAGGGTTGGCTTGACGATTTCAACTCAAAGAACAGTCAATCGTTAACCCTGGAGGAACTCCATGATTTATTGTCATTGAGCAACGATTGGATGTCTACAGAACGTGAGGAATTGCAAACGTTAGACGAGGAAGTAACCAAAGCTACCAGCATTCTTTCGGAACGAAAACATGCTTTAGACACCCACAAAGAAAAAAGTATATCCGACCGACCAGTTGAGGAACTCAGCGAACTTCATACAATTGCAAAATCAGCATTAGAAGATAATAAACACAAAAAAGGGGAAAACAGCTTTCGCCTACAACAAGATGCTGTGAATAAACAAAATATTGGTGACTTGCTGGAACGTATAGCGGCGCAGGAAGCTATCAATGAAAAATGGAGTAAACTGAATGAAATCATCGGTTCTGCCGATGGTAAAAAATTCCGTCAGATTGCCCAAGAATACACGCTCGATGTGCTATTGGGCTATGCAAATATTCATTTGCAAGCACTCACCAACCGGTACAAAATCGAACGGATACCTCTTTCATTGGCTTTACAGGTGGTAGATCAGGACATGGGCGATGAAGTGCGTACGGTCTACTCTCTTTCTGGTGGCGAATCGTTTCTGGTTTCGCTGGCCTTGGCCTTAGGACTTGCTTCTTTGTCATCTAGCCGCATGAAAGTGGAATCTTTATTTATTGACGAAGGCTTCGGTTCGTTAGACCCTAATACACTTAATATCGCTATGGATGCTCTTGAACGGCTACACAATCAGGGACGTAAAGTGGGTGTCATCTCTCACGTGCAGGAAATGACCGAGAGGATCCCTGTACAGATCAAAGTGAGCAAGCAGCAGAGTGGGAAGAGTATGGTGGAGGTGATTGGAAATTAAAAACAAATGCAATGAATAGAACAGCAGATTATACAATACAAGGATTTATATATCAATTCATAATAACGTTCCATGAATTATTACTTTCATCAAATGATGATGAAATAACCGTTGAGGGAATAATAGAAGATATTGATGTTAGTACTCCTACCGGGCATACAGCAGTACAATGTAAATATCACGAGAGTAAGCAAAAATTTACGCTTTCAACTATCTATAAGCCAGTGTTACAGATGTATTGTCACTATAAAAAAAATCCAACAGCAAATATTAAATATCGACTTCACGCACACTTCCCTAATGAAACTGTAGGAACAGAAAAAAGGCTAACGAAAACCGAGCTAGACTCTATATTAGATTCAAAAGCAACAGATCTACAAAAATATATAACCGATCTCGATGGTTTTAATGGAGGAGATGAATTTTTGAAACGCTTCAAATTAGAATTTGGAGCTTCTCTGTCAGATACTGAAAAAGCGGTTATTGTATGTCTCTCAAATGAAGGATTTACAACTGAAGATGCAACGGAAATATTTTATCCTAATGCAATCCATGCTATAGCAGAATTAAGCATCCAACATGATGAACATAAGCGGAAAATTAAGAAAATTGTCTTTTTGAATGAACTTAAAAAGAAGAAGAAAACTGCTATTAGTAGATGGACAAAAGAACTACAAGATTATAATAAGTTTTTAAAGCAAAGACGAAGACAGATTGGAGAAGTATTAAATATTAATTCTCGCAAAAGAGCTTTAATTCTAGATGCAAGCTATATAAATGATTTTGAACGTAATATTCCATTACTCATACAAGAGTATATTACTAAATACAATAGTAAAATACGACTAAATCAATGCCCTGTTTTCAGTCTTGTCTGTGATGAAGAGATGCTTAACAGTATATGGAAATCTTTAGATCAGAAAAAATTAACCCTAGAAAGGGGAATAGTTGCAGGTACATTTAACCACATTCGCTTCCTTAGAGATCCTCTTAAAGTTATTAAGGATGGGACTATTGAGTTCAAATTGAAATTATGTAATCATGAAAATGAATTTGATTCCATAATCAATGAAGCAGGTTTTGATGATGCAATTATAATATCTGATCAGGACTTTCCTTTTGAGAATACGATAGGTTGTAATATTGAAAAATTAAAAACACAAGAAATCAACGAAATAAAATATTTATTATCATTAACATCTAGTTTATGAGTACTAATAAAATAGGTAAAGTGTTGGAGAGTTCTCCAAGCGCAATATTAATCGAAATCAAAGACGAAAAGATATTTGAAACACATAAAAAAGATTTCCAAATTGGAAAGTATCTGGAAATTGATGACGGGAACTTAAATAAAGTAATTGCAGTTATCCAGAATATAAAGTCAAATACGTCTGATGCAGGTTTGAAGTTTTTGATTCAAACGCAGCCAATAGGTTATATTGAAAATGAAGAATTCCATAGAGGTAGTGCTGTTATCCCGAGCCCGACAGAACCGGTTTCTGTGGTTGAAGATTCTACTATAAAACTAATATATGATTCTAATAAGGACTTTAACTTTCCGTTCGGAAAGTTAGTTCAAAATAAAACCATAGATCTTAAAATTGATGCGAATAAATTTTTTGGAAAACATATAGCACTTGTTGGGTCAACTGGATCTGGAAAATCGTGTACTGTAGCTAAAATACTTCAGAATGCAGTAGGTATAGATAAAAAAAAGAATCAAAATGCAGCTCAACAAAAAAATGCGCATATAATTATATTTGACATTCATTCGGAATATAAGTCCGCTTTTGAGCTCCATAGAGACGAAAAATTCAATCTAAATAATCTTGATGCGGAGAGCTTGAAATTACCTTATTGGTTGATGAACTCTGAGGAGTTGGAATCATTATTTATTGAAGGAAATGAAAATAACCATCATAATCAAGTTTCACAATTCAAAAGGGCGGTAATTCTCAATAAAGAAAAACACAATCCATCATTAAAAGACAAAGTAAATTACGATACACCAGTTTATTTTGATATAAATGAGGTCTACAACTATATTCATAATATCAACAATCTAACTATATATCAAGACTCTGGAAAGACTTATTTTGCCACACTTAATGATAAAATTGAATACAATATTGATAAACTATGGAATTTAATCGAATTCGAGGAGTCTACTGCTAATAGTAAACATGAAAAATTTGGTGTAAAAGTTTCGAAAACTGGTGGATTTAATGGTGAGTTTGACCGATTTATTTCGAGATTAGAAACTAAGCTTAATGACAAAAGATTAGATTTCATTATAAAACCTACAAACTCTAAAAAAGATATTTATAAAACAAAAGACTTTGAAGAAGTAATCAGGCAATTTCTTGGATATCTCGATAAATCGAATGTCACAATAATTGACCTTAGTGGAATTCCGTTTGAAGTATTGAGTATTGCCGTAAGCTTAATTTCAAGATTGGTATTTGATTTTGCATTTCATTATTCTAAAATCAAGCATGCTAAAGATGAACAAAATGATATTCCGTTTATGATTGTATGTGAGGAGGCCCACAATTATATTCCGAAAACAGGAGGAGCAGAATATAAAGCATCAAAAAAATCAATTGAAAGAATCGCCAAAGAAGGTAGAAAGTATGGATTAAGCCTTATGGTTGTCAGTCAGAGACCTTCAGAAGTCTCAGAAACAATTTTCTCACAATGTAATAATTTTATATCCTTAAGACTCACCAATGTGAACGACCAAAGTTATGTCAAAGCTCTAATGCCGGAAAACTCAAGTGCTATTGCTGATATTTTACCCAACTTAGGTTCTGGTGAATGTCTTATTGTTGGAGATGCTACTCTAATCCCTTCTGTTGTAAAATTAGATTTACCAGACCCACAGCCTAAATCCCAATCAGTCAAATTTAAAGATGAATGGCATAAAGACTGGAAAGACATAGGATTTGAAGAAATTATAAAAAGATGGAAAAAAGAGGATTAAGAAAAAAAAATTTAAAAAAGGAAATTATTGCTGTTCGACCACTACCTGACGTTGAATCTAATTTTATAAAATTAGATTCAACAGAAAGTACTTATTTTTTGAGTAATAACAGTAGATCACGAAGATAAAATTGAAGAAACTGTCCGCTTTCAAAAAGGACTTCTTTCCGTCAATCAAACCAAAGTTCAATATTCAGCCATTGTAAGTGTCCAAAAAAATCAAACAGCTTAAAACTGGACATAAATGTTTAGATTTAAGTAATAAAATGAAAAAAAC
>NZ_MKWH01000045.1:0-2300 GCF_001899705.1 Sphingobacterium sp. 40-24
TCGCTCTTTTTTGCTTACCTGCATAGTTGACAAGGGTATCTTTTACATACAGGTCGTAATGCACTACTTTCTGTGCAAACAACGTTTGGGTGCAAAGCAGTATCAGCACTGTTTGCAGTATTCTTATGGGTATTTTTTTATATCTGTTCATTAGTTGAAAAATTTTATTTAATGCTTTTATTTAATGCTGTCTTCCATTGTGCCAAACCACGCCATCAAAACCTGCTTATCCTCCGGTGATAATACTGCATTGCGATGGATGAGTGTGTATGACGACAAAGGCATTTCCCCGTCCTTGACCTGCCCCGCCATAGCCCTGAACTTGTTACGCTGCCTGCGGGCAGAATATTCGCCAAATTCGCTAAAGTTGAGTTCCTCTTTGCCCTTTTTGATATGCCCTGCCATGTACCATGCTCCGGGCTGGATACGGCTGTACCACGGGTAACGGGTATTGTTGCTATGGCAGTCATAACAGGACTGGACAAGGATAGCCTTTACATTTTGGGGTACGGCGTACACCCTTTCGATATGGGTGGCTGGCACTTCATCCGACTGGTTCCGTAACGGCTGAAAGAACTGTATGCCGATGAGGATAACAGCCAGTCCCAATATGATTTTCTTTTTTAAGGACATATCAGTTCTTTGTGATAGTTTCCGTTACAGAGCCACAGCCCGGCATCTTAGCACCGTAGTACGGGTTTTTGATTTCCTTTGTTTCGCTTAACCAAAATGCCCCTTTTCCATCGTTAAATTTGGGACAGGCTATCTTATATACGGGCTTGCCCAAATCGAATGATTTGGCCAAATCGTAAAAGTCTTCGCCCAACATGACAAGGTGTTCCCTTTGGTGTTGGATGTTGCCCAAATTGGCGGCTATATGCACGCCATTTTCCTCGATGCTCGGGGAGATGTCCTTATAAGCCTTTAGCTGCTCTGCATTAAAACTGGTCGTATCCATGCTGTAAAGTGTCTTTACCAAGCCCTGCGCCGCAAATACCGCCTCCTTGTCATCATCTGAAGAAAGAGCGGACACCAACTTCCCATACTGCCCAAACAGACCCGGTATGGTCGGCTCTTCGCTTGCAGTATGATTGGCGTGTGCCGTAGTGTCCGTATGGGTTTCGGCAGAACTGTTCTTCTTTTCCGAATTGCCGTTACATGCCGATAATATAAATACGGCGATACCAAGAACTGTTGAGATTACATATTTCATCGTTAGTTAATTTTAAAAGTTAATTACTGTTTTTGCTTTTTTAAATAATTGGTGTAGTTATCCCTGCTTTCAAAGTAGGATACTTCACCGTTGTTTCCCGTAACGGCAATCACCGCAAGAGCCTTGTCTACCTGCTTATGAGAATAGGGGTCTATCGCCATCCGCACGCTGGCATCGTTTGGAATGCGCTCCTTGCACATTTCGCAGCATCCGTAGTAGGTTTTACCGCCAAATTTTACGTCAAACTGCTTTTTGCCCATATAGGCATCGTTGACCATGCAGACTTCATCCGATGGAACCAATTCACCCATTTGGGTACTATGCCCGTGGCTTTCCGGAGTTGCCTGCGAATGATGCTGTTCCGCTTCATCCTTATTTGACCCTGCCTGCCCGCAAGCGGTGAATAGCAGGGCTGATAAGGAAATAAAGCCAATTATTATTTTGCTCATGTCGAAACTGTTTTTTGAAATTTTATTATTTACTTTCTTCAAACTCTTTTAGCTTGCGCTTCATCAGTTCAATTTCTTCCGCTTGGGTTTTAAGTATGTTTTTTTGCAGCTCTATCAGTTCCGGGTCGGTCAGGTTTGCCTTTTTGGACATCAAGATGGCTGCTGCGTGATGGGGTATCATACCCTTTGCAAACTGCTTGTCCCCGACATTGATTTGTTCCCTGATACCAAACCATGAAAAGATGCCAACGGCAACCGAGATGATGGCTATCGACCAATTCATCTTTCCGTTGGGGTACATCACTTTCATTATCGCTAATTCGATAAGCAGCATTGCCGAGGTCATCAGCAGGGTCATGTACAGGTTATTGATATTGGGTATCAGGTTCTGCCACCCGTCAATCATGGCGTACATGATAAAATACATCACTGCGAACATGGCGACAGCCATCACCGCAAAGCGTTTGTACATGCCCGAAGCATGTTTTGGATTGTGCGTGCCATGCTCCGAGGCATGACCCGCATGGTGACTGTTTTGCATATTTTCCATAACCCCGAAATTTATTTGCTGTTAATTGTTTTTTCCACCTTACCGCAGGTCAGCATTTTAGAACCGTAGTAAGGGTTTTTGATTTCCT
>NZ_MKWH01000046.1:0-1429 GCF_001899705.1 Sphingobacterium sp. 40-24
TATGCAGCACAAAGCGGATAGCGTACTCGATGCGGCGCACGAATTTGTAAACACTTCCCCTGTTCCGCTTGATGTGCTGTTCTTCGACCTGCCCGGAACCGTGAACACGCCCGGAATTCTGAAAGCATTGGCAGGTATGCACCACATTTTCACGCCCATCACGGCAGACCGTGTGGTAATGGAAAGTACGCTCATCTTCACACAGCTTTTACAGGATGTAATTATGAAAAAAGGCGAAACTTCCATACAAAGCATTAACCTGTTTTGGAACCAGGTGGACGGCAGGGAAAGCACGCCCTTATATGACGTGTATAATCAGCTTATCGGGCAACTGGGGTTAAGCCTGATGCAAAGCCAAATCAAGAACAGCACCCGTTTTCGCAAGGAAAGTGAAGTGGACAGCAAAACAGTTTTCCGTTCTACGATAATGCCACCCGATGAGCGTTTGATGAAAGCCTGCCAGTTAGACCTGTTCATCAGCGAATTTTTAAACATCATTCAATCGTAGTGCTATGGAAAAAGATAATAAACGTAAAGTTACGCCGGACATTAACGAAGAGCTGATGATGAACCTGATGGTAGACGGCGTTAAAAAGGACGGTTTGCAGCTACCGCCTGAACCTGCCGAAGAGCAGGAAAAGGAAGAAATACAAAACGAGGTAAGGCAGGATGAATTACCACAAAGCAAACCTGTACAAAGGGAAAGAAACCGTACCAAGAAGAGCCTTGACGGAAGCTACGGCGAACACTTTTTGAAAACCCATTCGATGACAAAGCGGGGCGATAAAAGTATCTATATCCGGCAGGAATACCACGAACGGCTATCCCGTATTGTACAGGTAATCGGTAAAGATGCTATACCCCTGTATGCCTATCTCGATAACATACTGGAACATCATTTTGAAATGTTTGAAAAAGCCATTACCGATGATTTCAACGAAAAGTTTAAACCCATTTTTTAAAGCATCTGATTATGGAAATAGTAATTGTGATTTGCCTGCTGATAGTCATTGTCCTGCTTTTGCAGGATAAGATTGTAATTCATAAAAGGTCGGAGCAAAAGTCCAAACAGGAAAAAGTTAACCCGAACCTGCCCGATATTATGGGGCAACCCAAGCCAGTAAGAAGCCTTTCAGTGCCAAACACTGCCAATGACAGCCAAATACAGGAACCAGAGATAAATCCTGATAATTTAGACATTGAATACGACGAGAATGAAGACGTTAATATTCAAATTCCGCAGGAAGAGCTGGATGAAGTTTTCAGTAATATGCCTGATTTGGAGGAAGAAGAAGAAGAATGGAACAGGTACGGAATATCCGGAGGCGATGACAGTCTTGCCCAAGGGGTTACCTATGACGAACTAAGCTCCGTAGGGGCATTGCTCCAAAAAGAGAATTTGGAACAGGCTCAAAAGGAAACAGCGGTA